>NZ_JBEPFC010000008.1:0-111685 GCF_040301705.1 Streptomyces sp. NPDC000151
CCCGCCCGCGGCGGGCCGTGCGCCAGGCGTCGGCGAGATCGTCGCCGTACTCGCGCGGCGGCTCCTCACTCAGCAGCGCGACGACCTCGGCGGCCCGCCGCGCGCCGACCTGCGCCGCGCCGTCCAGCAGGGCCCGCGCCAGCCGCGGATGCAGGCCGAGCCGGGCCATCCGTACGCCGCGCTCCGTCGCCCGCCCGGCCGCGTCCACCGCGCCCACCGCGGTCAGCACGTCCCGCGCCGCCGCCATCGCTCCGGCCGGCGGCGCGTCCAGCAGCGCAAGTCCCGCGGCACCCGGATCGCCCCAGCACGCGGCCTGCAACGCGAACGCCGTCAGGTCCGCGACCTTGATCTCCGGGGACGGGAAGCGCGGCAGCCGCCCGTCCTCACCCTCCGACCAGCAGCGGTAGACCACACCGGGCGCCTCGCGTCCCGCGCGGCCGGCCCGCTGCCGCGCCGCCGCCTGCGACGCCCGTACGGTCGTCAGTGCGCTCAGCCCCCGCGCGTGATCCATCCGCGGCTCGCGCGCCAGCCCGCAGTCGACCACCACGCGCACCCCGGGCACGGTCAGGCTCGACTCCGCCACCGACGTCGCCAAGACGATCCGCCGCCGGTCACCCGCACCGGCGAGCACCGCGTCCTGCACGGCGGCCGGCGCCCGGCCGTGCACCTGCAGCACCTCGACCCCGGCAGCGCCCTGATCCGCCAGCTGCCCCGCCACCCGCGCGATCTCGCCCACGCCCGGCAGGAAACACAGCACGTCCCCCTCTCGCTCGCGCACCGCCCGCCGCACCACGGACGCCACATGGGTCAGCAGCGCCGGGTCCACCCGCATCCCGTGCGCCGGACGCACCGGCCGCTCCGGCGGCGCCCACACCGTCTCCACCGGATGCGACACCCCCTGCGCCGCCACCACCGGCGCGTCCCCCATCAGCCGCGACCAGCCCTCCGCGTCCGTCGTCGCCGACGCCGCCACCACCCGCAGCTCCGGCCGCAACGCCTCCCGCACGTCCAGCAGGAACGCCGCCGCCGTGTCCGCGTCGAGATGCCGCTCATGGCACTCGTCCAGTACAACGATCTCCACGCCCGGGAGTTCCTGATCACGCTGGAGCCGCTGGAGCAGGACGCCCGTCGTCACCACCTCCACGACAGTGCGCGCTCCCACCGCACGCTCCCCGCGCACGGTGAACCCCACGCGCTCGCCCACGCGCTCCCCGAGCAGCCACGCCATCCGCCGCGCCGCGGCACGCGCCGCGATCCGCCGCGGCTCCGCGACGATCACCTTGCGTACGGGCGCGCCGTCCTCCGTCAGGCCCGCCAGCACCAGGGGTACGAGGGTCGTCTTGCCGGTCCCCGGAGGCGCGCACAGGACGGCGGTCCCGGCACCCTCCAGCGCCTCCTGGAGTGCGGGCAGCGCGGACCGTACGGGCAGAGCATCGAGTTCATCGCGGCGGATCACCCGCCCAGTCTCTCGCGGGGCCGACGGCGTACCGGAGGCGCTGTGCCGCGGCGCATCAGGGGCTGAGCTTCGGCGTGCCCTGCAAGAGCGGCACGGAACCGCGTACCGGAGGGCCGGCTCCGGTAAGACAGCCCGCCTACGGGTCCCGCCTACGGGTCCCGTCTACCGGTCCCGTCTACCGGTCCCGTCGGCACACGAAGATGGCCGTACCCGGGATCAGCCCGCCCCGAAGGGGCGACCAGCCGCCCCACTCCTGGGTGTTCCACGCCGGCCACTCCGGCTCGACCAGGTCCTCCAGGCGGAAGCCCGCGGCCACCACGTCACGCACCCGGTCGCCCAGGGTGCGGTGGTGCTCCACGTACACCGCGTTGCCCTGCTCGTCCTGCTCCACGTAGGGCACGCGGTCGAAGTAGGACGCCGCGACGGACAGCCCCTCGGGGCCGGGCTCGTCGGGGAAGGCCCAGCGGATCGGGTGCGTCACCGAGAAGACCCACCGGCCACCCGGCCGCAGCACCCGGTGCACCTCACGGAAGACCCGTACCGGATCAGCCACGAACGGCACCGCCCCGTACGCCGAGCACGCGAGATCGAAACTGCCGTCCGCGAACGGGAGCACCCCGGCGTCGGCCTGCACGAGAGCCACACCCGGCGCCTCCGTACCGCGCGCCGGGAGATCCCCGCCGATCCGGAGGGCGTGCTGCAATTGCCGGTGCGAGAGGTCCAGCGCCACCGGGTGCGCCCCCTGTGCCGCCAGCCAGCGCGAACACTGTGCCGCGCCCGCACCGATCTCCAGGACGCGCCGGCCCTTGAGCTCGGCGGCCGGGCCCAGGAGACCGGCCTCGGCCTCGTCCAGCCCCTCCGGCCCCCATACGAAGCGGTCGTCCCCCAGGAACGCGCCGTGCTCGCTCTGGTACTCATCGGCGTTGCGGTCCCACCAGCCGCGGCTGGCCCGGCTGCTCTCCGCCTCCCCGGTGGTGCGCCGTACGGCCTCGGCGTCGTCCCAGGCCTCGAGGTCGGGCCCGGTTTCCGCGCCGCTGGGGACCGTGGAGCCGGTCGCCGTGGCCGCACAACCGGTGACTGCGGAGTCGTCGTGTTGGTTCATCGCGCCCGTCGTCGTATTCTTCGTTAAAGCTTGTAGTTTCTGAGGTTCACGGGGCCGGCTGGTCGCAGTCCTGTGAGGACCTTCGTCAGGCCCCTGTGGCCTGCGACGGCAAGGCCGAGCGGCTCTTCTCGCGTCCGGCGTGTGCCGGTTATGCGGCGATCCGCCCGCGGTGTGGGCCTTCGCGCATTGACCGTGTCCGGCTGCCCCCGTATGCTACAAGTTGCGCTGCGGGCCTGCGCACCTCAGACGGAGCAGGTCGCGCTTGCATCTGTTGTATGTCCTCTTGGTTTCGAGGCGCTGACCGGATTCTCAGGAATCTCGGGAGCGCGCCTCATTGCTGTCGACTTCTGCAGAGGCGATAAAGGCTCACGGCGTAGCAGTACCTACGACTTCAATGTCCGTACCGGAGCCCTTTCCCACATGACGAGCAGCACCGAGACCACCGCCACCACCCCGCAGGTTGCGGTCAACGACATCGGTAACGAGGAAGCCTTCCTCGCCGCGATCGACGAGACGATCAAGTACTTCAACGACGGCGACATCGTCGACGGCGTCATCGTGAAGGTCGACCGGGACGAGGTCCTGCTCGACATCGGTTACAAGACCGAAGGCGTCATCCCCAGCCGCGAGCTCTCCATCAAGCACGACGTCGACCCGAATGAGGTCGTCGCCGTCGGTGACGAGATCGAGGCCCTGGTTCTCCAGAAGGAGGACAAGGAAGGTCGCCTGATCCTCTCGAAGAAGCGTGCCCAGTACGAGCGCGCCTGGGGCACCATCGAGAAGATCAAGGAAGAGGACGGGATCGTCACCGGTACCGTCATCGAGGTCGTCAAGGGTGGTCTCATCCTCGACATCGGCCTCCGCGGCTTCCTTCCCGCCTCCCTGGTCGAGATGCGCCGCGTCCGCGACCTTCAGCCCTACGTGGGCAAGGAGCTCGAGGCCAAGATCATCGAGCTGGACAAGAACCGCAACAACGTGGTCCTGTCCCGCCGTGCCTGGCTCGAGCAGACCCAGAGCGAGGTCCGCCAGACCTTCCTCACCACCCTCCAGAAGGGTCAGGTGCGCTCCGGCGTCGTCTCCTCGATCGTCAACTTCGGTGCCTTCGTGGACCTGGGTGGCGTCGACGGTCTGGTCCACGTTTCCGAGCTGTCCTGGAAGCACATCGACCACCCCTCCGAGGTCGTCGAGGTCGGCCAGGAGGTCACGGTCGAGGTCCTGGACGTCGACATGGACCGCGAGCGCGTGTCCCTGTCGCTCAAGGCGACCCAGGAAGACCCGTGGCAGCAGTTCGCCCGGACCCACCAGATCGGTCAGGTCGTCCCGGGTAAGGTCACCAAGCTCGTTCCGTTCGGTGCGTTCGTCCGCGTCGACGAGGGCATCGAGGGCCTGGTCCACATCTCCGAGCTGGCCGAGCGCCACGTGGAGATCCCGGAGCAGGTCGTCCAGGTCAACGACGAGATCTTCGTCAAGGTCATCGACATCGACCTCGAGCGCCGCCGCATCAGCCTCTCGCTGAAGCAGGCCAACGAGTCCTTCGGTGCCGACCCGTCGGCGGTCGAGTTCGACCCGACCCTGTACGGCATGGCCGCGTCCTACGACGACCAGGGCAACTACATCTACCCCGAGGGCTTCGACCCCGAGACCAACGACTGGCTCGAGGGCTACGAGGCGCAGCGCGAGGCGTGGGAGAACCAGTACGCCGAGGCGCAGCAGCGCTTCGAGCAGCACCAGGCCCAGGTCATCAAGTCGCGCGAGGCCGACGAGCAGGCTGCGGCCGAGGGCGCTGCGGCGCCGGCGGCCGGTGGCAGCCAGGGCGGCGGTGGCGGCAACGTCTCCGGCGGCTCGTACTCCTCGGAGTCGGCGGACAACTCCGGCGCCCTGGCGTCGGACGAGGCCCTGGCCGCGCTCCGCGAGAAGCTGGCCGGCGGCCAGAGCTGAGCACGCTCACCGCTAGGCGCTAGCCGATAGCGTCACGAAGGCCCGCTCCCTTTGGGGGGCGGGCCTTCGTGCTGTCGTGGTGTCTGGCTCAGCTGCCTGGGTGCCTGGGTGCCTGGGTGCCTGGGTGCCTGGGTGCGTGGCTGTCTGGGTGTCTGCTGGCCGGTGGCGCGGCCGTATCAGGAGGCTACTGCCGCGAACTGATAGCTCCCCTCGAGCTGTTCGCGCACACGAACGCCAACGCCTGTATCCACAACGAGTCCAGCGGCATGAAGGGGCCGTCCGCGCCAACGCCTGGCAGCACGGCACGTTCTCCTC
Source organism: Streptomyces sp. NPDC000151 (assembly GCF_040301705.1). NCBI lineage: Bacteria > Bacillati > Actinomycetota > Actinomycetes > Kitasatosporales > Streptomycetaceae > Streptomyces > Streptomyces sp. NPDC000151. The sequence continues at coordinate 4,812 of NZ_JBEPFC010000008.1, forward strand.
GGCGCGAAATGTGGTGACAGCGCTGCACGAGCGGGTGATGACGTAAGGGCGGGGAATGCGCGCGCCCCGTACCGCGTTGTGCCGGGCGGACATCGAGGAGGAGCGGTCACTGTGTTGGATCCCCAGGATTTGTACGAATGGGAGCCGAGTGGGCTCGCGGCGGTCGACGCGATCGCCTCCCGCGACTCCGCCGGGCTGGTGCTCCTGTACCACTTCGACGGCTACATCGACGCCGGCGAAGCCGGTGACCAGATTGTCGAGTCCCTCCTGGAGGGGCTGCCACACCAGGTCGTCGCCCGCTTCGACCACGACCGGCTGGTGGACTACCGGGCCCGCCGCCCGATGCTCACCTTCGACCACGGCCAGTGGTCCTCGTACGAGACGCCCAGCATCGAGCTGCGCCTCGTCCACGACGCCACGGGCGCGCCCTTCCTGCTGCTCTCCGGTCCCGAGCCGGACGTGGAATGGGAACGCTTCACGGCGGCCGTACGAGAGACCGTCGAGCGGCTGAACGTACGCCTGTCCGTCAGCTTCCACGGCATCCCGATGGGCGTTCCGCACACCCGGCCCGTCGGGATCACCCCGCACGGCAACCGCACCGACCTGACCCCGGGCCACCGCGACCTCTTCGAACAGGCGCAGGTCCCCGGCAGCGTCGAGGCGCTGATCGAGTACCGCCTCGCGGAGGCCGGACACGACGTGCTGGGTGTCGCCGCCCACGTACCGCACTATGTCGCGCGCTCCGCCTACCCGGACGCCGCGCTCACCGCGCTGGAAACGGTCACCGCCGCGACGGGCCTGGTCCTGCCAAGCGCCGCGCACACCCTGCGTACGGAAGCGCTGCGCACTCAAGAGGAGATCGAGCGGCAGCTCTCCGAGGGCGACGAGGAACTGGTCGCACTGGTCAGCGGTCTCGAGCACCAGTACGACGCGGCGGCCGGCGCCGAAACCCGCGGCAACCTCGTCGCCGAGCCCGCTGAACTCCCGTCCGCCGACGAAATCGGCCGCGAACTCGAAGCCTTCCTGGCCGACCGGGAACGGGACATGGGGGACGGGGGCAATTGAGGGAACGCTGGAAGGTGACGGGGCGTTGAAAAGGCGGGGGCTTGAGAGGGGGAGCTGTCCGGCGCAGACCGGGCTCGGGGCGGGTCCGGGGGCGGGGTCGGCTCTGGGCGGAAGCTGGAGCGCCGTATAGCGTGGGGCCCATGGTGAAGGTGGGGCTTACAGGCGGCATCGGCGCAGGCAAGAGCGAGGTGTCGCGGCTGCTCGCGTCGTACGGCGCGGTGATCGTGGACGCGGACAAGATCGCGCGAGAGGTCGTCGAACCGGGTACGCCCGGTCTCGCCGCCGTCGTCGAGGCGTTCGGTACGGACGTACTGACGCCGGACGGCACCCTGGACCGGCCCAAGCTGGGCGCCCTCGTCTTCGCCGACCCCGACAGGCTCAAGGCGCTCAACGCCATCGTGCACCCCCTCGTCGGCGCCCGCTCCGCCGAACTGGAGGCCGCGGCCGGCCAGGACGCGGTGGTCATCCACGATGTACCCCTGCTGACCGAGAACGGTCTCGCCCCCCTGTACGACACGGTCGTCGTGGTCGACGCCGCCCCCGAGACCCAGCTGCGGCGGCTGGTCGCGCTGCGCGGCATGACCGAGGACGAGGCGAAGACCCGCATGAGCGCCCAGGCCACCCGGGAACAGCGCCTCGCGATCGCGGACCTCGTCATCGACAACGACGGCCCGCTGGAAGCCCTGGAGCCCCAAGTACGTGAGATCTGGGAGCGGCTGCGGGCCCGCTGAGACGGAGCGGTAGCCTCACGCCATGACTGCTTCCGATCTTGTCCCCGCATCGTTCGTCGTCAACGTCCCCGGCATCCCGGACGCCGAACTGGAGCCCGAAGCGCTCGACCCGGACCAGGTCGTCTCCGGCGATCCGGTCGTCACCGGAAAGGTGCTCTGGGAGTCCCCGGACGGCAAGCAGGTCCGCGGCATCTGGCAGATCACGCCGGGCGTCGTGACCGACATCGAGGCCAACGAACTGTTCGTGGTGGTCTCCGGCCGCGCCACCATCGAGGTCGAGGGCGGCTCGGTCCTCGACGTGGGCCCCGGCGACGCGTGCTTCCTGCGCGAGGGCGACCGGACTCGGTGGACGGTGCACGAGACGCTGCGGAAGGCGTATCACATCAGTTTGTAGGGGCTTGGGTTTGGGCCGCCCGGAGCTTGGCCTTGGATTTGCGCTGCGGGCTGCGGGCTGCGGGCTGCGGGCTGCGGGCTGCGGGCTGGGCCTGGATTGGGCCTCCGAGTGTTGCGCAGGTAGGGCGAACTGGCGCGCGCAGCCGATGCTGTGACGGGTGCTGTGGCGGGCGTCGGGAATGCGGTGGCGGCCGGGTTTGTTGTGCCCACGTAGCGACCGGGCGGTCGGCGATACGGGCTGCCCGTCGGCAATGAGCCACCTGTTCGTGGCAAGTCGCCGGTACGCAAGCCGCCGTTACCCCAACGGTATGCGGTGAGTCCGTACGTGTCGGAGAGGAGACGGCCGTGACCGAGCGCACCCCCGAGACACACGTCATCGACTTCCGGGCAGCCGAACAACTGCTGTCCGCGCGCGATCCGCGGGGCGCGGTACAACTCCTGGACCCGGTCATCGCCGCTCATCCGGAGAACACCGCCGCCCGACTGCTGCGAGCCCGCGCCTTCTTCCTGGCCGCTCAACTGCGCCCCGCCGAGCTGGAGTTCCAGGTCGTCCTGGAGCGGGAGCCCGACAACGCGTTCGCCCACTTCGCCCTGGGCCGCACCCTGCAGCGCGCCAACCGCCCGGACGAGGCGCTGCGCCACTTCCGACTCGCCGCCGCGCTCGACCCCCGCCCGGACTTCATCGAAGCAGCACAATTCCCGCTGCCGGGGGATGACGCGGGGGAGTGAGGGAGGGGGCTGGGGGTGGGTCTTACTTTCGGTTGTTGCCTTTGGCTTCCTTCGAGATTGGGGGCCGCGCTCACCTCTGGGGGTTCGCTCCGGGGGCCCGCTCTTAGGACCGCTCCGGGGGCCCTCCCCCCCCGCCCCCACCCCACCTCCCCCCCCCGATTTTTAGTCTTCGTTTGTCCCTCACCAAGGTCCTTTGCGTCCCCCGCGCCCCCGGCGTTCCCCGCGCCCCTCTGGACCCCAGGCAGGCCCCTCGCCAGGCCCTACGCCAGGCTCGCCAGGGCCCTCTCCAGGTCCCACGTCAGGCCCCGCTCCATCGCCTCGCCAGCCCGTGAGGTCGTTGCGACCGCCGTCCGGCTCGTACGGTGGTACGTCCTTGCCGGGCTGGTAGTGCGGCCCCTGACGTATGTGGCGGCATACGATCGCAAGGTCTGTCGCAGCCAGCGCCGCCACGACCGCGCAGGCGGCTGCCCAACCGGGGCGACCGACCACCATGAAGATGGCCACGCCGGCCGCCGCCCATATCAGCCCCCACAGGGCCAGAGCTCGCCGCGTTTTCAGCAGACTCCGCGCCTCCAAGGGCTCATTGCCCGTACGCATCACCGCTCACCACGATCCCCGCCTTGGTCGCTTCATCGGAAGTCCGGAAGTCTGGTGCTCGCTGCTCGTCGTCACCGACGCGCCCGTTACTCTCTGTCTCTCGCCTCTGGCCGCTTCGTGTCCGTCTCGTCTTCGCCTCCGGTCACTTTGACGTTGCTGGGGTGCGGGGCTCGGCGCAGGTGCCGGCCGGACCACCGCACGCATCACACCATTAAGCGCTGACCTGGGTTTCTTACCGACCCGACCGGCTTTCTCTTCCTCAAGGATCCTCCGGTTCGGTCCGCCCGTCACGTCCCCTGTCCGGCCTGTGGATAACTTTGGACGGCTCGCGGAGGCGCGATACCCGGGCGGCCGTGTCGCTACCGTCCGTGGTGCGTGAGCGCATCCCCGGCCGGGTGGCTGTTGATCCACGACAGGCCGCCCAGATCGAGCCGCTTCCTTGCCCTGGTGACCGCTACGTACGCCAGCCGGGCCTCGTCGAGGTCGACCGGGCCCGGCAGCGGTTCTCCGTCCTCGCCGGTCTCCTCCAGCTCCTCCGGCTCCGTGAAGTCGGCTGCGATGCGCACGCTCGACCACTCGCGGCCCTTCGCCCGATGGGCGGTGGACACCGTGATCTCGGCCCTGTCCTCGCTCGCAAGGCATCCCAGCGCGCGGAGCACACTCTCCGCGCTGTGTTCGTCGAGGAGTTCGACGAGTGGCAGGAGATCCCGGCCGGACGGGTCGGCGGTGGCGTACTCCCGCAGCTCTTCCCAGGATTCGAAGAGAGTCAGTTCGGGGTGGGCGGTCCGGCTGCCGCGCTGGAGCTCGTACGCGGCCCGGGCCAGGGCTGTCAGCGAGTCGCCGCCACCTGCCAGGGCGACCCTGCGGCCGTCCGACAGCAGCCTTATGACTTCCGCCATCGCGCCCGCATTGGACCGGCAGAGGACGGCGTCGGGACGGGGAACGGGCCCCAGCTCGGTGTCGAGCAGTGGCGAGCCGATGAGCCGGACAGGGGCGTCGACGATCGCCAGCCATCGATTCGCCGCTGCCGCGAGCGCTGGCCCGAACCGGAACGACTGGGAGAGCGTGAGCTGCCTGCCGCGGAAGCCGGTCATCACGTCGCGTGCGCCCCGCCAGCCGTAGATCGCCTGCGCCGAGTCACCGACGAGCACCAGTTGAGCGTGCGCACGCTGGGCGCTGAAGACCTGCTCGACCACGGGGTTGGTGTCCTGGGCTTCGTCGAGGAGCAGGAAATCGGTCCGGATGACCGGTGCGCTCAGCGCCCACATCTTGAGGTAGTGATCGTGCTCGAAGCGGACGGCGCCGCGGTCGGGATCCTGAAGGTCGGCCCAGGCCTTGCGGGCGTACGGCAGCACGGCGTGCGCCAGCTGTCCGTGCAACGCGTCCGATTCGGCGCCACGAAGGCGAGGCACATGGGCAGCGGTCAGTACGGGGTCGGCGGAGCGGCAGAACTCGGTGACGGTGCGCAGGACTGTGTACGAAAGGGCCTTGCTGCTCACCGTTCGCGTACCGATACGGAGCCGGAAGTCGGTGTCGATGCCCAGGGCCGAGCCGGTCCGCCAGCCTGCCTGACGGGGGGCATTCATCCGCCGCTGGAACCGGTGGCCCACGGCCGCGTACGCCAGGGAATGGGCCGTACTGCACGTCACGTGTGCGGGGAAGCGCCGGGCGGCGTCCTGCGCGATGGCCTTGTTGAACGCGAGGTAGCGGCCGGGCCGGCGCGTGCTGCGGGCCAGTATCGCCAGGGTCGTCGTCTTGCCTGTGCCCGCTCCGGCCTGGAGTACGAGGTGGTCGCCCGCGTGAAAGGCGTCGGCGGCGGCCAGTTGCTCAGAGGTGGGGGAGTGCGGAGTAGGAGGCGTGGGCCCGCCCGGGCCGTCACGGTGGTGCGTGTCGGGTGGGCGGCTTCGGGTGCGTGGTGTGTGGGCAGCGCGTCCGTGCGCGGCGTGGGACGTGGAGGTGGCTGGTGAGGTGGTGAATGCCTGGGGCTGGTCGGTCATGGGGGTCTCCGGCGGAATGTCTTGGGGAGAGGGGATTCGTTTGAGGCCGGTGACGGCTCGGAGGCTTGCTCGGCACGCATCGACAGTCACGTAGAGTCACTGACGGTTGAAAGGTAGCGGATCGCTGGGCTCGGCGGGCAAGAAATTTTTGACCAGCGGCTTTGCCTGTGGATAACCGGCTTGGTGATCGTTCCGGCGGGATTGTCAGTGCCGTCTGCTTCCATGGTTTTCACGCAGGGTCGCGGCTTGCAGCGGCGGCCGCATCGCGGACGGGAGGGGGAGCTGATGGAGGCGACCGTAGACTCACGAGTCGGAGTACGACACGAACGGAACGGCATGGCGAGACGGCGGGAGACGAGCGCGCGGGGCGAGGCCGGGCAGGCCTGGTCGACCGGCGCCGCGCCGTCCGGGCCGTTCCCCGACGGTCGTGCGGGTCCGGCCGCGGCGTCGCACGGTGTGACCCGGCATGCAGCGGTGTTTCTGCCGGCCGAGCTGCCGCGCGCCGGAAAGATCGCCTTCTGGAGTCCGGAGGGCGAGCCGCTGCCCGAGCCGCCGGGAGCGGCGAAGGCCACGGAGCTGAAGGTCGTGCGACGGCACGGCAATTCTGTCCGCAGTCGTACGGTTCCCGCGCTCGAACTGACCGTCGCTGAGGCCGTGCCCCTGCTCGTCCGCGCCCGCCATGACCCGACGGCGCACCCAGCCACCGCGTGCTGGGGTGCGGCCGCCTGTCAGGCGCTCCATCTGGTGGCGCGCGGCCGCATCCTCCCGGGCCTCACCGCCGACGACGCGGACGCATGGCGTGCCGGGCCGCTGGACGCCGAGGACGCCGCGCAGCTCCGGGCGATCGCCGCCGCCATGCCTGCCGAGGCCCATGCCGTCCCCGTGCCCGGCAGCAAGCCCCTCCAGCTGCATGCGCCGAATGCCCTGGTCCGCGCCTTCATCGACGCGGTCGTCGATGTCCTGCCACGCACGCCGGCCGCGGTGCATGTGGCGGGCGCCCCGTTCGCCGCGGCCGGTCCGCAGCGGTTGCCCGGCGCGCGGGACTGGGCGGCGGAAGTCGCGGCCGGCGTGGACAGCGGCGTACGGATCTCGCTGCGGCTGGACCTGTCGGCACACGAGCTGTTCGACATGTCGGCGGAGGAGGACACGGAGAGGGAGACAGAGAGGGAGAGAGAGGGAGAAGAAGAGGCGGCGCCCGGTGGTGCGGACGAGTACGGGACGAGCGGCAGGGCCGGGGCCGCGGCAGCGGTTCTCCAGGTCAGCCATCTCACCGATCCGACGCTGGTCGCGGACGCGCGGCAGTTGTGGGACGGGGAGGCGCCCGACGGCTTCGGGCCGCGCGCGCAGGTGGACACGCTGCTCGCGTTGCGCCGGGCGGCCCGGGTCTGGCCGCCGCTCGGCCGGCTGCTGGACCACCCCGTCCCCGATGTGCTGCCGCTCGACGAAGAAGAGCTGTATGAGCTGCTGGGCGATGCCGCGCCGCGCCTGAAGGCGGCGGGAGTCGCCGTCCACTGGCCCAAGGAGCTGGCCCGGGGGCTGACCAGCACCGCTGTCGTGCGGCCCGCGCCCGGTTCCGCGGCGGACGGATTCGGCTTCTTCGATGCCGAGCGACTGCTGCGCTTCGAATGGCAGATGGCACTCGGCGGGTCCCCGTTGAGCGACGCGGAGATGAACGTACTGGCAGAGGCGCACCGCCCCCTCGTGCGGCTGCGCGACCAGTGGGTGCTCGTGGACCCCGCCCTCGTACGCAAAGCCCGCAAGAGAGAGCTGGGATACCTCGATCCCACAGAGGCGCTCGCCGTGACGCTCGCCGGTGAGACCGAGGTCGAGGGAGAGCGCGTCGAAGTCGTACCGCTCGGGGTGCTCGCCCACCTCCGTACACGCCTCACCGCCGACGCCGCGCCCCTGGAGAAGCCCGCCGGGCTGCACGCCACCCTCCGGGACTACCAGCTCCGCGGCCTGGCCTGGCTGGACAGGATGACCGCGCTCGGGCTCGGCGGCTGCCTCGCCGATGACATGGGCCTGGGCAAGACCGTCACCACCATCGCGCTGCACCTCCACCGCGACCACCCCGACCCCACCCTCGTGGTGTGCCCGGCCTCGCTGCTCGGGAACTGGCAGCGGGAGATCGAGCGGTTCGCCCCCGGCGTCCCCGTGCGGCGCTTCCACGGCACCGGCCGCAGCCTGGAGGACCTGAAAGGCGGCTTCGTCCTCACCACGTACGGGACGATGCGCAGCAGCGCCAAGAGGCTGGCCGAGTGTTCCTGGGGGCTGGTCGTCGCCGATGAGGCGCAGCATGTGAAGAACCCGCAGTCCACCACGGCCAAGGCGCTGCGCACGATCAAGGCGCCCGCGCGGGTCGCCCTCACCGGCACCCCCGTGGAGAACAACCTCTCCGAGCTCTGGGCCCTGCTCGACTGGACGACGCCCGGACTGCTCGGGCCGCTCAAGACCTTCCGGGCCCTGCACGCCCGGGACATCGAAGGCGGTGAGGTGCCGGGCGCCGCGGAACGCCTCGCCCGGCTCGTACGGCCCTTCATCCTGCGGCGGAAGAAGTCCGACCCCGGTATCGCCCCCGAGCTGCCGCCGAAGACGGAGACCGACCATCCGGTGCCGCTGGGCCGCGAGCAGGTGGCGCTGTACGAAGCGGCCGTCCGCGAGACGCTCGCCCGTATCGAGGCGGCTGACGGCATGGCGCGGCGCGGCCTCGTGATGAGGCTGCTCACGGTGCTCAAACAGATCTGCAACCACCCGGCGCAGTACCTGAAGGAGGCCGCGCCCGGCCTCACCGCGCGCTCCGGGAAGCTCGAACTGCTCGACGAACTGCTGGACACGATCCTCGCGGAGGACGGCGCGACGCTCGTCTTCACGCAGTACGTGGAGATGGCGCGCCTTCTCGAGGAGCACCTCAGGGCCCGTGGCGTACCCACTCAGCTGCTGCACGGCGGGACACCGGTCGCGCAGCGGGAGGCGATGGTCGACCGCTTCCAGGCGGGCGAAGTTCCCGTGTTCCTGCTGTCGTTGAAGGCGGCGGGTACGGGACTGAACCTCACCCGTGCCGGCCATGTGATCCATTACGACCGCTGGTGGAATCCGGCCGTGGAGGAGCAGGCCACCGACCGGGCCTACCGGATCGGGCAGACGCAGCCCGTCCAGGTGCACCGACTGGTCACGGAAGGGACGGTGGAGGACCGGATCGCCGAACTGCTCGCCGCCAAGCGCTCCTTGGCCGATGCCGTGCTCACCGGTGGCGAGGCGGCCCTGACCGAACTCACGGACGCGGAACTCTCCGATCTCGTCACGCTGAGGAGGTCGGCATGAGCGGCCACGACCAGCACGAGGGGCACAGCCCGAAGGGGCAGGACGGCGACCAGCACGGCCGGGGTAACGAGGAGCAGGGGGCGGCGGCCACGGGCGAGGGACTGGAGCGGGTCCGCCGGGAGTTGGAGCGCGGCCGGGCCATCGCACGGGCGCGTGAGGCCGCCGCGGAGGCGAGCCGTGACCGGGAGGCCGAGGACGTGCCGGGAGACGCGGCGCGTGCGGGGGAAGGGGCTGGACGCGGTGCGGACGCGGAAGCGCGTGACGGCGTGCGGCCTGCCGACGAAGCCGAGGAGCCCGGGGCCGGGGCCCGGCGGAGGAGTGAGGCGGCCGAACGTGCGCGGCAGGCTGTGCGGCGTACGGGACAGGAGCCCGGGCGTCCCATGCGTGAGGCAGATGGGCCCCGGCAGTCGGCCCCGCAGTCGGCTGACGCGGCACCGGACAACGGCTCGTCGGCAGGCGCGGCCGGTGACGGCGAGGAAGGCCGGAGCCAGGGGGCGGAGCGGGCCCGGCAGGCGTTGAAGCGGGCGGCCGGAGAAGCGAGGCGCGCCCGGGTGCGGGCATCCCAGAAGCAGCCGGTCCACAAGCGGGCGTCTCAGGGGCAGGCGTCCCCGGCGCAGGTATCCCCGGCGCAGCCGTTCCGGGCACAGTCGGCCCAGCCGCAGGAGTCCCCGGTGACGGACGAGGGCGCGGGGGCGGCCAACGAGGGCGCGGAGCAGGGGGCCGTGCGCCGGAGTGCGGCTGCGGAGCGGGCTCGCCAAGCGCTGTCACGCGCGGAGCACGAGAAGGCGCGTGCCGATGAGGCGGGGGGAGGCGAGAAGCCCGCTGAGACCACTGAAATCAAGCAAGTTGGCGATGCGGCTGCGGCTGCGGCTGCGGCGTCGGATGTGGCTACGGCGTCGGATGTGGTTACCACTGCGTCCGGAGGCGCGGCTTCGGAGGGCGGAGCGGGGCGGCTGGCGCGTGCCGGCAGTGGCCTGGAAGCCGTTGAGCGGCGCACCCCGCCGGAGCGGTCGGGGCCGGGGCTTCGGAGCCTGGGGGACGCGCTGAAGGGAGCGCACGGTGGTCCCGGCGCGGGGAGCACCGGGAACGCGGGGAGCGTACAGGGCGGCGGCGCCGAGGCGGCGAGTCGTGCGGCAGGACGGGCCCGGGTGTTCCCCGCGGTGGCGGCCGGTGGCGGGGACGGTGAGGAGTTCGCCGAGACCTGGTGGGGACGGGCATGGCTCGACGCGCTGGAGAGCACGGCGCTCGACACGGCGCGGCTCGCGCGCGGCCGGGACTACGCGAGCGGCGGGCACGTCGGCCGGATCACCGTGGCCCCGGGCCGCATCTCCGCGCCGGTGACGGGCAGCCGACCGTATCCGTACCGGGCTGAACTCCGGTTGCGTCCCTTCACGGACGCGGCGTGGGAGGCATTCCTCGACGGCGTCGCCGCCCGGCCCGCCCACCTGGCGGCCCTGCTGGGCAGGACGGTGCCGCGGGCCCTGGCCGAGCGACAGGACGAGGTGGGCGTGCGGCTGCTGCCCGGCCCCGGGGATCTCGTACCACGCTGTTCCTGTCCCGACCGCGGGCATCCCTGCAAGCACGCCGCGGCGCTGTGTTTCCAGGCCGCCCGCCTACTGGACGCCGACCCGTTCGTACTGCTCCTCATGCGCGGACGCGGCGAGCGGGAGCTGCTCGACGACCTCTCGCGGCGCAACGCCACGCACAGCGCCCACTCCGAACGGGCGGCCCGCGCGGCGCTCCCGGGAATACCGGCCCGCGCAGCCCTGCAGGTACGGGACCTGCCGCCGCTGCCGCCCCCGCTGCCCGTGCCGGCCCACCCGGAGCGGCCCCTGGTGCTGCCGACGGCCGACGACCCGGCCATCGACCCGGCCGCCATCGAACTGCTGGCCGCCGATGCCGCCGCCCGGGCCCGCACGTGCCTGGCCGACGCCCGGGCAGCCACCGCGCCCACCGGGCGGCCCGCCCCATCCAGGGCAGCGCCCGCCGAGGCCGCGGCATCGCCGTTCCCCGCCCGCACCCTCTGGGAGGACGCGATCCGGCTGGTTGCCGGGGCGCACCCCACCTCGGGGCTGACCGCCAGCACGAGGGAGATCTACCGCAGCGTCGCCGAGGCCACCGACCGCCCGGTGAACGACGTCGCGCGTGCCGTGGCCGCCTGGCGGCAGGGCGGACCGGAAGGGCTCCGCCTTCTGGAGACGACGTGGGACCCGCCGGCCGGTGATTTCGACCGCGCCCGCAGTGCCCTGTCGGCCGCCGACCTCCCCTCGCTGCGGCCTCGGCACAACCACCTCACGGACGCCGACCGCGGCATACAGCTGCGCTTCGGCCACGACGGCCGCTGGTATCCGTACGAATCCGATCCCGGGGTGGAGGACTGGTGGCCCACAGGGCGCGCCGACGCCGACCCCGTGGGCGCTCTCACTCCGCTGCTCGCAACGGAGTAGACGACTGAGCGGCTGAAGAGAGACAGCTGAAGAGCCAGCTGAAGAGACGACTCAAGAGACGACCGAAGAGAGTCACCCCGTGGAAGGTCTCGACACACTCACCAACGCCCTGGCGCGGCGCACGCCCGAGCAGCTCGCCGCGCTCCTCGCCCGGCACGCCGAGCCGCTCTCGCGCCGCCCCGCGCCGGCCCGGCTCCGTGAACTGGCCGCCTCCCTGTGGTCGTACGAAACGCTCCACCAAGTAGTGCTGGGGCTCGACCGGCCGTGCCTCCATGTGCTGGCCGCGACCGCCCGGATCAGCCAGGCCCGTGCCCGGGAGGCCGCGCACGGGCCGGCCGCCCCCGATCCGGGCGCCGGCTACCAGTCCCTCATGGCCCACAGCCTGGCCTTTCCGGATCTGGCGACGGAGCCGGTGCCGGTGGCGGACGTGTACGCGGCCTTCGGTGCGGACCGGGAGGCCGTCGGGACGGCGTTGGAGGCGCTGTACGAGGCGGGGCTCGCCGCGCCGATGGAGGACGGCCGGGTCGTCGTACCGCCTCGTACGGCGCAGCTGATCGGCGCTCACGACCTCGGCGCCTTCGAGCCCGCCCCCTCGCCCGCGTCCCTGGCGACCACGCCCGCGACCGTTACGACTACGTCTACGGGTACGGATACCCGTATGGGTACAGGTACAGGTACAGGCACGGGACCGGTCGACGAACGGGCCCTGACCGCCGAGTCGCAGGCGGCGGCCGCCGCGCTCGTCGGGGCGCTGGAGCGGCTGCTCGCCGCGCTGGCGGTGCAGCCCGCGGCGCTGCGCAAGTCGGGCGGGCCCGCCGTACGGGAGATCCGGCGGCTGGCGAAGGCGGCCGGCACCTCCGAGCCACGTACCAGACTCCTGCTCGACCTCGCGCTCGCGGCCGATCTGATCGCCCTGAGCCGTACGCCCGCCGGCACCGTCGCGCTGCCCACCAGCGGGTACGACGACTGGCTCGCGCTGCCGCCCGGCGAGCGACTGCTGCCGGTCCTCACCGCGTGGGCCCGGCACTGGGCGATCGCGACGTGGACGCCGTTCGGGGAGACCCCGACGGCCCTGGAGCGCGGGGACGACCGCCGCGCGCCCGCCCTGCGCCACGGCCTGCTCGCCGCCCTCGCCACAAGTACCAATACCAGTACAGGCGCCGGTGGCTGTGCCGCGCCCGGCCCCGGGGTTTCGATCCCATCCCCGGACGCGTCGTCGCTGGAAGTGCTGCGGCCGCTGGTGGCGGTCGCCGGCTGGCACCGGCCGCTGGCCGTCGCCGACGAGCCGATGATTCTGGAACGCGCTGCCCACACGCTCGACGAGGCCGCCTTCCTGGGCCTTGTCGCGTACGGGACGCTCACGTCCGTCGGTCGGGCCCTCCTCCGTGCGGAGACGGCAGCCGATCCGGCCCCGTTGCGCGCGGCGCTTCGTACGCTGCTTCCTCCACCGCTCGAACAAGCCCTGTTTCAGGGCGATCTGACGGCCGTCGTGCCGGGGCCACCGTCCGCCGAGCTGTCCGCGCTGCTCGCGCTCGCCGCCGACCGCGAGTCCGACGACAGCGCCACCGCGTGGCGGTTCAGCGGTGCCTCCATCCGCCGGGCGCTGGACGCGGGCCGCACCGCTGACGCGCTGATCGACGACCTCACCGCGGCGTCCGCGACGGGACCGCTGCCGCCCCCGCTGACGTACTTGATCAAGGACACGGCGCGCACGCACGGGCGCATACGGGTCGTGCGCGCCGGCTGCTGCATCCGTTCCGATGACGCCGCGCTCGTCCATGAGCTGACCGCCCACCGGGAGCTGCGCGGACTCGGGCTGCGGGCGATCGCGCCGACCGTGCTCGTCAGCGCGCAGGAGCCGGGGCCCACCCTGGATGCCCTGCGTGCGGCCGGTTACGCCCCGGCGCTCGAAGCTGAGACCGGTACGACCGTCGTCGAACGCACGCCCGCGCACCGCAGTCAGGCCCCGCTCCGGAAGCCCACCGATCATCTCGCCCTGGCGCGGCGCCTCTTGGACGGCTGAGGGGAGGAAGCCCGCCGGCCGGCTGTCCGTGCGGCCGGAGAGCCTCCCGCTTCATGATCAACTACACGGCGCCGGAGGTCAACGACGCGCAGGGACGGGCGGGCCCTCTCGGCCCATGTACGGAGCCGAGCGGGCAATGTCGCACGATCACGCAGGTCAGTGACGTACGGATCACGCAGGTCAGTGACGTACGGATCACGCAGGTCAGTGACGTACGAGGCGCCGCGGCGGCAGAATGACGGTGTGCGGCTCGAAGCGATCACCTGGGAACGGCTGACCGACGCGCTCGCCGAAGAGGTGGCGGGCATGACGGCACAGGACGGCAGTCCCTGGCTGCGCGTGGGCATCGACGCGGCTCCCGCCGCCCGCCCCGGGGAGCCGGCCGGGCTGCTCGCCGAGGCGCTGCGGCTGCGCGGCCGTTTCGTGCAGAAGAGCGGCGCATACGGGTTCCTGCGGCCGGCGTCGCTGCGTCTGGAGTACGGGCGGCACGATCCGGACGCGTACTACGACGAGTGGTTCGACCGGCAGGCGCTGTGGCGGGAGGTGTTCAACCCGCTGGAGGCCGGGGGCAGCGGCCGGGTGCTCCCGGACCTGTGGGACCCGGAACGGGACCGGGCGACGCGCAGCCCGTACGTCCGGCTGCCGCCCGGCGGCGTGCTGATCCTGCACGGGCCGTTGCTGCTCGGGCAGTGGTTCCCGTTCGATCTGACCGTGCACCTCGGGCTGTCGCCGGGCGCGCTGGAGCGGCGTACGGAGGCGGGCGAGCGGTGGACGTTGCCGGCGTTCGCGCGGTACGAGGCGGAAGTGGGGCCCAGGGAGGCCGCCGACGTCGTCGTACGGGCCGACGATCCGTGCCGCCCGGCGTGGAGCGGTATCGGCCTCGGCCGACGGGACGGTATCTGAGCGATCGGCAGACGCGGCGCGTGGAGGCACCTCGCCGACCCGCGGACGGCCCCTCATCAGCTGCCGGCGAACCGCGCTCCCGCCATCAGCCCGCGAAAGGACCCTCATCAACCCATGATCCACTGCCCGTTACGGTGAGGCCATGGCAATCGACGAAGTGGGCGAACGGGTGGCGGCGCTGCCGGGCAGCACCGGAGCGACGGCGACGATGGAGGCGCGGCCGCAGACGGTCGGCGCGGTCCGGACGGTGTACGCGCCGGACCCCGACGGCGACCCGGACCCCGGCGAGATCGTGTGGACCTGGGTGCCGTACGAGGAGAACGACGGGCGCGGCAAGGACCGGCCCGTGCTGGTCGTCGCCCGCGAGCGGACGGGCACGCTGCTCGCCGTGCAGCTGTCCAGTAAGCGGCACGACGACCGGGAGTGGGTGGCGATCGGCTCCGGTCCCTGGGACCGCGCCGGGCGCCCCTCGTGGATCGCCCTCGACCGGGTGCTGAGGGTGCATCCGGACGGGATGCGGCGGGAAGCCTGTGCGTTGGACCGGGGCCGCTTCAACCTGGTCGTGAACAGGCTGCGGGAGCGCTACGGCTGGCGCTGACGGGCCGGCACGCGCCACGACGGCGTCACGGGCCACGACGGTGTCACCCGCCGTCGGCCACGGCCAGGATCTTGTTGACGGTGTTCCAGTTGCGGGCGGTGGCCGTGACGCCCAGCTTGAGGCTCGCCGCGGTGACGGCCGCGGCGAGCCGCGAACGCCCGACGCCCTCCGGGCACCAGAGGTACAGGTCGCGGCCGAGCAGCCGGAAGGTGTCGGGCGCGTACCCGGCCGGGTCCAGGGCGTCCAGCGGGGCCGTGTCGGCGGGCGACTCCGACAGGAACGTGACGTGCAGCGTCTTGGGCTCCGCCACCGCCTCGGGGAACGGGTTGGCCGCGACGGCGGCGGCGATGTCGTCGCGAGTACGGACCATGACCGGTACGGAGAAGCCCAGCGCCGCCGCGAAACCGGCCTCCAGGGCGCGCGCGGTCTCCTCCGGAGCGACGCCGGGGTCGGCGAAGACGATGTTGCCGGTCTGGAGGAGGACGGTGACGTCCTCGAAGCCCAGCTCCGCCATCAGCGCGCGCTGCTGCGCCACCGGGAACTTGTGGTGCCCTCCGACGTTGATGCCGCGGAGCAGGGCGACCTGACGGGACATGAGCGGGACCTTTCGCAGGGGCAGGCGTAGCGGAGAAGGCGTAGCGGAGAAGGCGTGGCACGGGAGACAGCGTGAGGCGTCGGCTGCCTGTCCCGGCCAGTCAGCGGAGCAGCCCCTCCCCGTCGCTCAGAACAGCGGCTGCGGCAGCACTCCCTCCAGCGCCAGGAGCTGCCGCTTGGTCTCCAGTCCGCCGCCGAAGCCGCCGAGTCCGCCGCCGCTCTCGACGACGCGGTGGCACGGCACGACGACCGGCAGTGGATTGGAGCCCATGGCGGCGCCGACCGCGCGGGCGCCGCCGGGCTCGCCGACCCGGTCGGCCAGGTCCTGGTAGCCGACGACCGTGCCGTACGGCACGTGGGCGGCCAGCTCGCGCAGCACCCGCTCGTTGAAGCCCGAGGACAGCGACCAGTCCAGCGGAACCGTGAAGTCCCGCAGCTCACCGGAGAAGTACGCGACGAGCTCCGCGGCGGCCGTGTCCACCGCCGGTATCGCGGCGACCGGCTCGGCGCCGAACGCGCCGCGCAGCCGGGCGAGCGACCTGGTCCGGGCCCTGTCGTCGGCGTGGAAGACGACCAGGGCCAGACCGGCGTCGGTGCCGGCGAGCAGGAGCGGGCCGATGGGGGTGTCCAGCATGCGCCACGCCCAGTCGCGCGATGTCCGGGCCGGGGTGGGCGGGCCGTCGCCCACGGCCCCCGGAGACGCCCCGGGCCCCTCGGCGGCGGACGCCTCGGGCGCCCCGGCCGCCGAGATCTCGTGTTCCTCGGAAATCGTCACGGCTTCAGCCTAGGACCCCCCACTGACAATCGCCGTGGAAAGAAGCCGGGGGAGCGGGGATCACCGGCAACCGCCGTGGGGAGCGGGACGGCAGCACTGCTCCCACTCCCACTCCCGACGGCTGGGGCTCGTGCCCCGAGACGCGGCGGATTACGCGGCCGGGACCAGGAACCCGGAGTCCTTCAGGGCGTTCCTCACGACGTCCGGATTGTTGGTGATGATGCCGTCGACGCCCCAGCCGGCGACCTGCTTGGCCGTGGGCGCGTCGTTGACGGTCCAGGTGTAGACCTCCAGCGGGCGTCCGTGCGCGCCCTGGAACGCGTGCACGGCCGAGACGTACGCCATGTTGATCGTCTTGTAGCTGGGATTGATCTGGTCCGTGAACTGCGCGTACTTGGGCAGGTCGGCGATGGCCGGAGTGCCCAGGAAGCCCGTCTTGATGTCCGGGCGCAGCTCGTGCACCTTCTTGATCGAGTCGCCGTTGAAGCTCTGGACGACCAGCCGGTGCTTCACGTGCTGCCGGTCCAGCCAGCCCTCCTTCCGCAGCTGCCGCAGGACCTGCGCCTCGATACCGGGGTAGAGCTCGGGCGACTTCAGCTCCATCAGCAGCTTCTGGTGGTTGTGGCCGACCTCGTCCATGTAGCGCTCGAGCGTGGGGACCCGCTCGCCCTTGAACTTCGCGTCGAACCAGCTGCCCGCGTCCAGCTTCTCGATCTCGCCGAGGGTGAAGTCGGAGATCTTCCACGGCGCCCGGCCGGGGTACAGCTCCTCGACGTTGGTCGTGCGGTTGAGCGTCGTGTCGTGCATGACGATCAACTTGCCGTCCTTGGTGCGCTGGACGTCGTTCTCCACCCAGGCCACGCCCATGTCGTGCGCGGCGTCGATGGAGGCGATGGTGTTCTCGGGGGCGTAGGCCGAGGCTCCTCTGTGCGCGACGGTGATCGGTCTGTGCGGGTGGTCCGCGGCCTGGGCGGCGGCAGCGGGGAGGCAGAGCGCCGTCAGCCCCACGAGCGCGCCGGCAGTGGCGGCGGCAGGCCGAATGTGCATACGGACTCCTCGGATTCGACGTCTGTGGGGGGCGGTCTGCGGCAGGTTCCCAACGGCGGTGTACTGGAAGATAGGTCAGGGATGGACATAAATTGAACGAGAAGTGTCGTGTGTCCCGGGTTTGGGACCGTACGGGGATGATTTGGACGGCGTGATCGCGCAACGGAGGTCCTGGCCGAGGCCGCGGAAACCGGCGCTTGACCGCTGTTCAAGGGCGCCTGGTGGCAGATCGTCGCCTTTTGGGCGACGGGCGCTTTTGGCCGGTTCACCTCTTGCGTGCGATCGCGCCGCCCCGCGTGAGCGCCGGAAGGCCGACCAGGGGGAGCCAGGGGGAGCCCCGGGGAGCCGGTGACAGTCGGGGCCGCACGGGCGAGAAGGGCCTTGTGAAGCAGGAAATGCCTCGTGACGGCGCGTGTCCGGACGCTTCCGCGGCGTCGGCGCCGGCGTTATGGACGCCGGTTGTCAGTGGTGGGTCGTACGGTGGGTTCCATGCGGCCCGTTTCCCAGATCGAACGCACGGTGGCGCCTTTCGAGGTCGTCAGCCCGTATCAGCCCAGTGGCGACCAGCCGGCGGCCATCGCCGAGCTGGAGCAGCGCATCCGCGGCGGTGAGAAGGACGTCGTCCTGCTGGGCGCCACCGGCACCGGCAAGTCGGCGACGACCGCGTGGATGATCGAGAAGCTGCAGCGCCCGACCCTCGTCATGGCGCCCAACAAGACCCTCGCGGCCCAGCTCGCCAACGAATTCCGCGAGCTGCTGCCGAACAACGCGGTCGAGTACTTCGTCTCGTACTACGACTACTACCAGCCCGAGGCGTACGTCCCGCAGTCCGACACGTACATCGAGAAGGACTCCTCGATCAACGAGGAGGTCGAGCGGCTGCGCCACTCGGCGACCAATTCGCTGCTCACCCGGCGGGACGTGATCGTGGTCTCCTCCGTGTCCTGCATCTACGGCCTGGGCACGCCCCAGGAGTACGTCGACCGGATGGTGCCCCTGAAGGTTGGCGAGGAGATCGACCGCGACCAGCTGCTGCGCCGCTTCGTGGAGATCCAGTACACCCGCAACGACGTGGCGTTCACCCGCGGCACCTTCCGGGTGCGCGGCGACACCATCGAGATCTTCCCGGTCTACGAAGAGCTGGCCGTCCGCATCGAGATGTTCGGCGACGAGATCGAGGCGCTGTCGACCCTCCACCCGCTGACCGGCGAGGTCATCAGCGACGACCAGCAGCTGTACGTCTTCCCCGCGAGCCACTATGTGGCGGGCCCCGAGCGCATGGAGAAGGCGATCGCCGGCATCGAGGCCGAGCTCGCCGAGCAGCTCGCCACGATGGAGAAGCAGGGCAAGCTGCTGGAGGCCCAGCGGCTGCGGATGCGGACGACGTACGACATCGAGATGATGCGCCAGATCGGCACGTGCTCCGGCATCGAGAACTACTCGCTGCACATCGACGGCCGCGAGCGGGGCACCGCGCCGAACACCCTCCTCGACTACTTCCCGGAGGACTTCCTCCTGGTCATCGACGAGTCGCACGTCACGGTGCCGCAGATCGGCGCGATGTACGAGGGCGACGCCTCCCGGAAGCGGACGCTGGTCGACCACGGCTTCCGGCTGCCGTCCGCGCTGGACAACCGGCCGCTGAAGTGGGAGGAGTTCCAGGGGCGCATCGGGCAGGCCGTCTACCTCTCCGCGACCCCGGGGCCGTACGAGCTCTCGCGCGGCGACGGCCACGTGGAGCAGATCATCCGCCCGACCGGCCTCGTCGACCCGGAGGTCGTCGTCAAGCCCACCGAGGGGCAGATCGACGACCTGGTCCACGAGATCCGCACGCGCACCGAGAAAGACGAGCGCGTCCTGGTCACGACCCTCACCAAGAAGATGTCCGAGGACCTCACGGACTACTTCCTGGAGCTGGGCATCCAGGTGCGCTATCTGCACAGCGACGTGGACACGCTGCGCCGGGTGGAGCTGCTCCGTGAGCTGCGGGCCGGCGAGTACGACGTGCTGGTCGGCATCAACCTCCTCCGGGAGGGCCTGGACCTGCCGGAGGTCTCCCTGGTGGCGATCCTCGACGCCGACAAGGAGGGCTTCCTCCGGTCGGGCACGTCCTTGATCCAGACGATCGGCCGCGCGGCGCGCAACGTCTCGGGCCAGGTGCACATGTACGCGGACAAGGTCACCCCCGCGATGGCGAAGGCCATCGACGAGACCAACCGGCGGCGCGAGAAGCAGCTCGCGTACAACAAGGAGCGCGGCATCGACCCGCAGCCGCTCCGCAAGAAGATCAACGACATCGTCGCGACGATCGCGCGCGAGGACGTCGACACGCAGGAGCTGCTGGGCTCGGGGTACCGCAAGGCGGCCGACGGCAAGGACGCCAAGGGCAAGGCGCCGGTGCCGGCGCTGGGCGGCGCCGCGGAGAAGGCCGGCAAGGGCGCCAAGAGGGGCGCGAAGGGCAAGGCCGCGGAGGGTGTGCCGACGGACCGGCCCGCCGCCGAGCTGGCCGAGATGATCGAGGAGATGACGGACCGCATGCGGGCGGCCGCCGCGGAGCTCCAGTTCGAGGTCGCCGCCCGGCTGCGCGACGAGGTGAGCGAGCTGAAGAAGGAGCTGCGCCAGATGCGGGAGGCCGGACTGAAGTAACCGGGCTGAAGTCACCGGACCGGGGGAACGGGGCGGCGGGGAATCGGTGGGCGTACGGGCTGAGCCCGTACGCCCACCGGCGCGTCTGCGGAGAGGTCGGGACCCTCTGCTGTACCGTCTATCGCACCGCCTCTGACCTGGCATTTTATCTAACTCTTTACTTATCCATGGCATTACTTTACGCTTGTTTGTGCGGAGGGGAGTATTCCCGCCTGCGGCGTACCCGTCATCACGGATCGGTTGGAGATCCCGGGGCGTCGGCCCACTCAGGGTCGCGGAGCACGGCGCGCGATCTCGGGGCGGAAGAGACCTCCGGCAGCGACGACGCTGTTTGTGTTGTTACGACCTGCCGGAGGAGCAGTGGACGTTTCCCTGACCCTGTGGGTGCTGACCATTCTTGGTCTGTGCGCCCTCATCGCCGCCGATTTCTTCATCGGCGGCCGCAAGCCGCACGACGTGAGCATCAAGGAAGCCGGTGTCTGGACCGGTGTCTGGATCGCGCTCGCCGCCCTCTTCGGGCTCGGGCTCTTCCTGTTCGGCGGCGGGCAGCCGGCCGGTGAGTTCTTCGCCGGCTTCATCACCGAGAAGTCGCTGAGCGTCGACAATCTCTTCGTCTTCGTCCTGATCATGGCGAAGTTCGCGGTGCCGTCGATATACCAGCAGCGGGTGCTGATGGTCGGCGTGCTGATCGCGCTGGTGCTGCGGGCCGTCTTCATCGGCGCCGGCGCGGCGATCATCGCCAACTTCTCCTGGGTCTTCTACCTCTTCGGCGCCTTCCTCATCTGGACGGCCTGGAAGCTCATCCAGGAGGCGCGCGCCGACGAGGAGGACGAGGAGTTCGAGGAGAACCGCTTCCTGAAGATGGTCGAGCGGCGCTTCCCGTCGACCGACAAGTACCACGGCACCAAGCTGTTCATCGTGGAGAACGGCAAGCGCCTGATGACGCCGATGCTGATCGTCATGCTGGCGATCGGCACCACCGACGTCCTCTTCGCGCTGGACTCGATCCCCGCGATCTTCGG
This sequence comes from Streptomyces sp. NPDC000151, assembly GCF_040301705.1. Taxonomy (NCBI): domain Bacteria; kingdom Bacillati; phylum Actinomycetota; class Actinomycetes; order Kitasatosporales; family Streptomycetaceae; genus Streptomyces; species Streptomyces sp. NPDC000151. Next base: position 25,700 of record NZ_JBEPFC010000008.1, read on the forward strand.
CCTCACCCAGGACCCGTACATCGTCTTCACGGCCAACGCCTTCGCCCTGATGGGTCTGCGGCAGCTGTACTTCCTCATCGGCGGACTGCTGCGCAAGCTGGTCCACCTCTCGTACGGCCTGTCGGTCATCCTCGGGTTCATCGGCGTGAAGCTGGTGCTGCACGCGCTGCACGAGTCGGGGGTGCACGTCCCGGAGATCAGCATCCCGGTCTCGCTGGGCGTCATCTGCGCCGTGCTGGTCATCACGACGATCACCAGCCTGCGCGCGTCGAAGAAGCAGGCACAGGCCGAGGCGGCCGGCGACGCGGACGGCAAGGACAAGGACTCGATAGGCGCCTGAGGCGCCGGCGCGGCACAACAAGGCGCGGTGTGCGGGCCTCTCGCCCGTACACCGCGCCGTCTCGCTTCCCGGTGGCTCCTACCAGCCGCGCTCGCGCCACTCCGCGAGATGCGGGCGCTCGGCGCCCAGCGTGGTGTCCGCGCCGTGGCCCGGGTAGACCCAGGTCTCGTCGGGCAGCCGCGCGAAGAGCTTGTTCTCGACATCGTCGATCAGGCTGGCGAAGTTCTTCGCCTCGCCCCAGGTGTTGCCGACCCCGCCGGGGAAGAGGCAGTCGCCCGTGAAGACGTGCGGGTGGCCGTGCGGGTCGTCGTAGACCAGGGCGATGCTGCCGGGGGTGTGGCCGACCAGGTGGCGGGCGGTGAGCGTGACCCGCCCGACGCTGATGGTGTCGCCGTCCTCGACCAGGACGTCCGTCGGGACGGGAATGCCCTCGGCGTCGTAGCGGCCCGCGAAGGTCCGGGCGCCGGTCGCGTCGACGACCTCGCGCAGCGCGCCCCAGTGGTCACCGTGCTGGTGTGTGGTGACGACCGAGGTGATGCCGCTCTCGCCGATCAGCCCGAGGAGCGTCGAAGGCTCCGCGGCGGCGTCGATCAGTACCTGCGCGCCGGTCGCGCGGCAGCGCAGCAGGTAGGCGTTGTTGTTCGTCGGACCGACCGCGACCTTGGAGATCATCAGATCGGTCAGCTCGTGTACGTCGGCCGGTCCGCCGACCTTGACTGCTCCGGTGTACGCCATGCCCGCAGCCTACTGGCCGGGGCCCTGGAAGCATCGCGTCCGGGGGGTGTACCGCGGCACCGGCCGACGCCCCGGTCAGCGATCCGGCAGCTCCGGCAGGCCGGCGCCGTCGGGGGTGGTGAGGCCGGCGCCCTTCGAGCGGCCGGTGAGCCAGCCGACCAGTGCCGCCGGGGAACCGCTGACGGTGAGCGGGGCGCCGTCGGGGCGGCCCGTCCGCCAGCTCCGCCCGTCATCGGTGCACAGCTCCAGCGCGGCGACGTCCCGGTCTCCCTTCAGCCGCTGCTCCGCGAGGAAGGCCAGCTCGGCGTCCACGTACTCCGTCGCCAGATGGTCGACCGTGTAGCCGACGCCGAGGTCCACGTGGTGCAGCTCGACCTCGGCGAGCCGGCGGAAGGGCAGCCGCCCGGCCCGCTCGACGACGCCGTTGCGCATCTCCACCTCGTACGACAGGCGCTCGGGGCCCAGCGCCGAGCAGGCCGTCTCCCAGCGCTCGGCGCTGGACCGCAGGTCTTCAAGGTGGGCGGCCAGCGGCCGGTCGGCGTCCCGCTCGATGTCGGCGTCGCGGGCGGCGGGCGTGGCGTACATGGGCGTGCGGATGCCCGTACGCGCCCACGCGAAGAGGTTGGCGAGCCCGTCGGCGTTCCGGGCGAGGTGGGCGAGCACATGGCCGCGGGTCCAGCCGGGCAGCAGGGAGGGCTCCCCGACGGCCTCGTCGTCGAGCTTGGCCACGGAGACTAGGAGGCGGTCGGTGGCGGCGTGGACGGCTGCCGCGTCATAGGCGAATTCCTGTGCGGTGTCGGTCATGGTCCGAAGCTAGCGCCACCGCCGTCGGGGCGGGAGTCGGCGCACGTCGCCAGCCGGGAGCGCACGACGGTGCGGGCACGCGGCAGGGGGAAGGGACGGGACGGTTCCGGTGTTGTACGAGGAGTGCGCCGGGCCGGGCCGACGAGGCGTCCGGGCCTGCGCGCTCGTCGGTTCTCGGGCGCATCCGTGCAGGTCAGCGGTGCTGTGCCCGGTTCGGGAAGGGGCGTTGTCAGACCCCGGCGCTACGGTGAAGGGCGTGGTGGGATCCGGCGTCCGGCGCCGCCGTGAGCAGGCGTTCGGCGCGGCGTGACCAGGCGTCCGGTTCCACCGTGCAGCAGGCCGCTGCGCTGTCGTGCGCCGGGTCACCGGTGCCCTCGCGTCAGCGGAGCGCCGTCCGGCAACACCTTCGGGTGAAGACGGACGACGGAGACCAGAAATCGAATGCACGTGCTATAGGCTCGTGTGTGGCATCGAAACGACATCGACAGACATTGCCGCGGCGGCCCCCATACCCTGGGGCGGGGGTGCGCGGCACCCCGCCCCTCTCACGAAAGGTGCCGACCGGCGTGACAGACCGTCTCATCGTCCGTGGCGCTCGCGAGCACAATCTCCGCAACGTCTCGCTCGATCTCCCCCGCGACTCCCTCATCGTGTTCACGGGTCTTTCCGGATCGGGCAAGTCCTCGCTCGCGTTCGACACGATCTTCGCCGAGGGCCAGCGGCGCTACGTCGAGTCGCTGTCCTCGTACGCCCGGCAGTTCCTCGGGCAGATGGACAAGCCCGACGTGGACTTCATCGAGGGCCTGTCCCCGGCGGTCTCGATCGACCAGAAGTCGACCTCGCGCAACCCGCGCTCCACGGTCGGCACGATCACCGAGGTCTACGACTACCTCCGCCTGCTCTTCGCCCGCATCGGCAAGCCGCACTGCCCCGAGTGCCGCCGGCCGATCGCCCGCCAGTCGCCGCAGGCCATCGTGGACAAGGTGCTGGAGCTGCCCGAGGGCAGTCGGTTCCAGGTGCTCTCGCCGCTCGTCCGCGAGCGCAAGGGCGAGTTCGTCGACCTCTTCTCCGATCTGCAGACCAAGGGATACAGCCGGGCCCGGGTCGACGGCGAGACGATCCAGCTCTCCGAGCCGCCGAAGCTGAAGAAGCAGGAGAAGCACACGATCGAGGTGGTCGTGGACCGCCTCACGGTCAAGGAGACCGCCAAGCGCCGGCTGACCGACTCCGTCGAGACCGCGCTCGGCCTCTCCGGCGGCATGGTCATCCTCGACTTCGTCGACCTCGACGCCGACGATCCGCAGCGCGAGCGGATGTACTCGGAGCACCTCTACTGCCCGTACGACGACCTGTCGTTCGAGGAGCTGGAGCCGCGCTCCTTCTCCTTCAACTCGCCCTTCGGTGCCTGCCCGGAGTGCACGGGCATCGGTACGCGCATGGAGGTCGACCCCGAGCTGATCGTCCCGGACGAGGAGAAGTCGCTCGACGAGGGCGCCATCCACCCCTGGTCGCACGGCCACAACCGGGAGTACTTCGGCCGGCTGATCGGCGCGCTCGCCGACGCGCTCGGCTTCCGTACCGACATCCCCTGGGCCGGTCTGCCGCAGCGCGCCAAGAAGGCCCTGCTCAACGGCCACCGCACGCAGATCGAGGTGCGCTACCGGAACCGCTACGGCCGCGAGCGGCGGTACACCACCCCGTTCGAGGGCGCCCTGCCGTTCGTCCGGCGGCGGCACTCCGAGGCGGAGAGCGACTCCAGCCGCGAGCGCTTCGAGGGCTACATGCGCGAGGTGCCCTGCCCGGCCTGTGAGGGCACGCGCCTGAAGCCGATCGTGCTGGCCGTCACGGTGCAGGACAAGTCCATCGCCGACGTCGCCGCCATGTCGATCAGCGACTGCGCCGACTTCCTGCGCGACATGAAGCTGGACGCCCGCCAGAAGAAGATCGCCGAGCGGGTGCTGAAGGAGGTCAACGAGCGGCTGCGGTTCCTGGTCGACGTCGGCCTGGACTACCTCTCGCTGAACCGCGCGGCGGGCACCCTCTCCGGCGGTGAGGCGCAGCGCATCCGGCTCGCCACCCAGATCGGCTCCGGGCTGGTCGGCGTGCTGTACGTGCTCGACGAGCCGTCGATCGGCCTGCACCAGCGGGACAACCACCGCCTGATCGAGACGCTGGTCCGGCTGCGCGACCTCGGCAACACCCTGATCGTCGTCGAGCACGACGAGGACACCATCAAGGCCTCGGACTGGGTGGTGGACATCGGCCCCGGCGCCGGTGAGCACGGCGGCAAGGTCGTGCACAGCGGTCCCTTGAAGGAGCTGCTGGCCAACGAGGAGTCGGCGACCGGGCAGTACCTGTCCGGGACGAAGGTCATCCCGACGCCGGGCGTGCGCCGGCCCGTGGACCACGACCGCCGCCTCACGGTGCACGGCGCGAAGGAGAACAACCTCCGCGACATCGACGTGTCCTTCCCGCTGGGCGTGCTGACCGCCGTCACGGGCGTCTCCGGATCGGGCAAGTCGACGCTGGTCAACGACATCCTCTACACCCACCTGGCGCGGGAGCTGAACGGCGCCAAGTCGGTGCCGGGACGGCACACCCGGGTCGCGGGCGACGACCTGGTCGACAAGGTCGTGCACGTGGACCAGTCGCCCATCGGCCGCACGCCGCGGTCGAACCCGGCGACGTACACCGGCGTCTTCGACCACGTCCGCAAGCTGTTCGCGGAGACGATGGAGGCGAAGGTCCGCGGCTATCTGCCGGGCCGCTTCTCCTTCAACGTCAAGGGCGGCCGCTGCGAGAACTGCTCCGGCGACGGCACCATCAAGATCGAGATGAACTTCCTGCCGGACGTGTACGTGCCGTGCGAGGTGTGCCACGGGGCGCGGTACAACCGCGAGACGCTGGAGGTGCACTACAAGGGCAAGTCCATCGCCGAGGTGCTGGACATGCCGATCGAGGAGGCGCTGGACTTCTTCGAGGCGGTGCCGACGATCTCGCGGCACCTGAAGACGCTCAACGAGGTCGGCCTCGGGTACGTCCGGCTCGGGCAGTCCGCGCCGACGCTCTCCGGCGGTGAGGCGCAGCGCGTGAAGCTGGCGTCGGAGCTGCAGAAGCGGTCCACGGGCCGCACGGTCTACGTCCTGGACGAGCCGACGACCGGCCTGCACTTCGAGGACATCAACAAGCTGATCCGCGTGCTGTCCGGGCTGGTCGACAAGGGCAACTCCGTGATCGTCATCGAGCACAACCTCGATGTGATCAAGACGGCGGACTGGGTCGTGGACATGGGCCCGGAGGGCGGCAACGGCGGCGGCCTCGTCGTCGCCGAGGGCACGCCCGAGCAGGTCGCGGGGGTCCCGGCCAGCCACACCGGCAAGTTCCTGCGGGACATCCTCGGCGACCGGGTCAGCGACGCGACCCCGTCGAAGGGGGCACCGGCGAAGCGCTCGGCGGCGAAGAAGACGACGTCGGCCGCCAGTAAGACGGCGGCCAAGAAGACGGCGACGAAGCGGACCGCGGCCAAGAAGACCGTGGCCGCGGAGACGCCGGCGAAGAAGAAGACCGTGACGAAGGCGGTGAAGTCGAAGGGGAAGTCCTGAGGGACGGGCGGGGGCGGACAGGCGCTGGGCGGCCGCGGGCCCGGGGGCGGCAAGGGCGCAGACCCTGAGCCGTCCGGGCCGGCCGTACCGCCTCAGCGGGCGGCCCGGTCGCCGCGCGGAGGGTGCCCCTCCATCGCCGCGGCGGTGCGCCGGACTGCTGGTGTCCGAGCCCGTACGCTCCTCCGGGCAGCAGGGCCGTTACGGCGCGGTCGAGCTGGTCGACGAGCACGTTGAGGGCGCCGGGGAGGTGTCCGGGGGCGTACTTCCGGAGGCGTACTCCCCGGGGGCGCGACGTCGATGAGGGGCCTCTCGGGCGCACCGGGAATGCGGGTGCAAGGGCCGGCGCTACCATACCCACCGGGGTATTCGTGGAAAGGGAAGGCCGTGGAGCTGCCAGCAGAGGAACTGAAGGGCGCCGTCAACCGGCTGCGCCGGGCCCAGGGGCAGATCTCCGGGGTCATAGGGATGATCGAGCAGGGCCGGTCCTGCGAAGAGGTCGTCACGCAGCTGGCCGCCGCTTCCCGCGCGCTGGACCGGGCCGGTTTCGCGATCATCGCCACGGGCCTGGAGCACTGCCTGACGGCCGAGGCCGAGGGCGGGGCGCCGGAGATGGAGCGCGCCGAGATGCGCGCCAAGCTGGAGAAGCTCTTCCTGTCGCTGGCGTGATCCGCCCGCCCGGCTGATCAGCCGGTCCGCCGCCCCCGGAGGAAACCTCAGGCCAGGTCCGAGGCGTACGGCGGTTCCGCGCCCGCGCGGGAGCAGGTGAGGGCCGCGGCGCGGGCGGCGAAGCCGAGGATGTCCCGCCAGGCGTCCGCGTCCAGCCGGGCCACCGCGGCGGGGGAGAGCGCGTGGTGCGCGTCCAGGCGGTGCAGCAGCGCGGCGTTGACCGTGTCGCCTGCGCCGATCGTGTCCACGACCTCGACGCGTACGCCCGGTACGGACACCTCGCCGGCCGGGGTCGCGGCGGTCAGGCCGTCGCCGCCCCGGGTGAGCACCACCGCCGCCGGGCCCGCGGCCAGCCACTCCTTCACCGCCCCGGCCACCGCGTCGGCGGCGGCCGCCGCCGGCAGGCCGTCCGCGCCGGCCAGCCACCGCGCGTCCTCCTCCGAGAGCTTCAGCAGGGCGATGTGCGGCAGCCAGGAGCGGAAGCGGGCGCGGTAGGCGTCCGGGTCGGGGATCAGGCCGGCGCGGATGTTCGGGTCCAGGGCGGTGAACACGCCGCGCGCCGCCTCGCGCCGCATCAGCGCTTCGTACGCGCTCGCGCCCGGTTCCAGTACCAGCGAGCAGGTGCCCAGGGAGAGGGCGCGCACGTCGTCGGGGAGGGCGGGCGGCAGGGTGAAGAGGCGGTCGGCGGTGCCCTCGACGTAGAAGCCGTAGCCGGCCGAGCCGTCCGGGCTGATGTCGGCGAGCGCCAGTGTCGTGGGCTCGGCGCCGCGCTGGACCAGCGAGATGTCCACGCCGGCCGCCCGCAGGCCGTCCAGCAGCGAACCGCCGAAGGCGTCCGTCGAGACCCGTGAGCAGAAGGCGGCGGGCGAGCCGAGCCGGCCCAGCGCGACCGCGGTGTTGTACGGGCCCCCGCCCCGTTGCGGCGACAGCGCGGGCAGTGCGGGCAACGCGGGCAGCGCGGCGCCGTCCGCGGGCGCGCGCCCGCCGTCCGCTGTGTTCGCGGGGGCGGGGGCGTTCGCGGGGACGAGGTCGATGAGGGCTTCGCCGGCGACGACGATCACGAGGGGGTCCTTTCCGGGGCCGGTCCGGGGCAGTACGGGTGTGTCATGCGGCGCCACCGCACGACGGGCGGAGCGCACGACGGGCGAGGCGCATGACAGGCGGGGCGGACGACGGGCGGGGCGGGTCGGGCGACAGGGCGGGCCGCACACGGCCGGTCGACGAGCACGCCGGCGGGCCCGGCCGCGGCCCGCAGCCGATACGCGGCGCAGTCGCCACGTGGCCCGCAGCCGACTCGCGGCGTGCAACCGACCCGCGGCCCGCAGTCGCCACGTGCCCCCCACCCGTCACCCGGTCGCACCCCACAGCCACGGCCCGACGCATGGAGCATCAGGACCCACCCCCGCACCCGCACGACGTCCGATGGACGAACGTGCACGGAAGGCGGATGGTGCGCGGTGGCCGGGTCGGGTTCTCCAGGCGGTCCAGGAGGAGTTGGACCGCTGCCGCGCCGATCTCCCGGCTGGGCTGGGAGATCGCGGTGAGGCGGGGGGAGAAGAGGTCCGCCCAGGAGAAGTCGTCGAAGCAGGCGAGCGCGATGTCGCGCGGTACCCGCAGGCCCATCTCGCCCAGGGCCTTCAGGGCGCCGATGGTCATGGCGTTGTTGGCGGTGATCACGGCGGTGGGCGGTTCGGGCGCGGCGAGCAGGTGGCGGGTGGCGTCCTCGGCGCCCTCCGCCTCGGAGTTGCCGCCCGCCAGCAGCTCCGGCGCGAACGGCAGCCCGCGGGACCGCAGTCCTTCGCGGTAGCCGGCGACGCGCTCGGTGGTCGTGCTCAGCCCCGGCAGGCCCGCGATCAGGCCGATCCGGGTGTGCCCGAGGTCGGCCAGGTGCTCGACCAGCTGCCGTATCGGCGCGGTGCTCTCGGCGCAGACCTGGTCGTGCGTGTCGCCGACGAGGCGGTCGAGGTAGACGGTGGGGACCGCGCGCTTGGTGACGTACTCGACGAGGGCCGCGGGTTCGGCGGACGGCGCGACGATCATGCCGTCCACGCGGCGCTCGTGCAGCAGCTGGACGACCTTGCGCTCGTGCACCGGGTCGTCGTGCGGATCGGCGATCAGCAGGCTGTACCCGGCCTCCAGCGCGCCCGCCTCGACGCCCTGCAGGATCTCGGTGAAGTACGGATTGCTGATCGCGGAGACCGCGAGGCCGATGGAGCGGGTGCGCGAGGTCACCAGGGAGCGGGCGAGCGTGTTGTGCGTGTAACCCAGCTCGTCGATCGCGTCCAGGACGGACTTGCGGGTGTCGGGGCGCACGGGGCGGGTCTCGTTCAGGACGTGCGAGACCGTCGCCACGGAAACCCCCGCGCGACGTGCGACATCCACCATCGTCGCCATCCGGTGCCGTCCTCCCCGACGTGGCCGACGTCTCCGACGGCGTGCGTGATTGTGGGGAAACCGTAACGCATGAGAAGCATCGCGTAAACGCTTGCGTAAGCGTTTACGCCGGGGCTAGCCTCCCCGGGACCGAGCCGCTGCGGGACGCAGGACCGGCGATGCGGCACCGAGCCGCAGCACCCCCAACAGACCAGCAACAGACCAGCACAACGAAGTGGAGGCGCGAGTATGCGCGCTGTCGTGGTCACCGAGCCGGGCCGAGCCGCCCCGGCCGACGTGCCGGACCCCAGGCCCGAACCCGGCGAGGTCGTCGTCCGCGTCTCCTCGTGCGGCCTGTGCGGGACGGACATGCACATCCTCGGCGGCGAGCTGCCGCCCGTGACGTACCCGGTGATCCCCGGGCACGAGCTGACCGGCGAGGTGATCGCGGTGGGCGAGGGCGTCGCCGTCCCGGCCGTCGGCGACCGGGTCGCCGTGGACCCCAACATGCCCTGCGGCGCCTGTCATTACTGCCGGATCGGCCGCGGCAACCTCTGCGAGGACTACCGCGCGATCGGCGTCACGCAGGCCGGCGGCTTCGCCGAGCGGGTCGCCGTGCCGGCCCGCTGCGCCTACGTGATCCCCGACTCGTTCTCCGAGGCCGCGGCCGGGCTGATCGAGCCGCTGTCCTGCGCGGTGCACGGCCTGAACCGGCTGCCGCGCCGCCCCGGCGAGCACTACCTGATCTACGGCGCGGGCACGATGGGCCTGATGATGGCCGCGCTCGTACGGACGGCAGGCGCCGCCTCCGTATCGGTGGTGGACCTGAACGAGGAGCGGCTGGCGTTCGCCGAGTCGTTCGGCCTGGACGCGGCCGTGACCAGCGCGGACAAGCTCGCGCGGGGCAAGGGGCCGGGCTTCGAGGTGGTCGTGGACGCGACCGGCGCCGTGCCCGCCATCGAGGACGGGCTGGGGCGCGTCCGCAAGGGCGGCACGTTCCTGCAGTTCGGCGTGACGGACCCGTCCCGTAAGGCCGCGTTCTCGCCGTACCTCGTCTACAACAGCGAGATCGACATCATCGGGTCGATGGCCGTGCACAACAGCTTCCAGCCCGCCATCGACGTGCTGGCCTCCGGGCTCGACCTGGACCCGCTGGTCAGCGACGTCTTCGGCCTGGAGGACTTCGACGAAGCCGTGGCCCGCTTCAAGGCCGGCACGGGCCGCAAGATCCATCTCGCGCCGGCCAAGGGGTGACGGGCATGGCACCTCGTACCGCAGCCCCTCGTACGGCTGCGCCCCGTACCGCGGCACCTCGCCTCAAGAACGCGCTGATCTGGGTCTTCGGCGCCCTCGGCGGCATCCTGTGGGGCTACGACACCGGCGTGATCTCCGGCGCGCTGCTCTACATCAAGCGGGACCTCCCCATGAGCCCGCTGCTGGAGGGCATGGTCGTCTCCGGGCTGCTGGTCGGCGCGATGCTCGGCGCCGGCCTGTCCGGGCGGCTCTCGGACTCCTGGGGCCGCCGCCGGCTGATCCTCGCCGCCTCCGGGGTCTTCATCCTCGGCACGCTCGGCGCGTCGTTCGCGACGCACGTCTGGGTGCTGATCGTCTTCCGCTTCGTCCTCGGCATCGGCGTCGGCATCGCGTCCGTCGTCGTCCCGCTGTACCTGACCGAGCTGGCGCCCAAGCACGTGCGCGGCGGGCTGGCCTCGCTGATGCAGCTGCTGGTCACGGTCGGCATCTTCCTCGCGTACGTCACCGACTACGCCTTCCACGACTCCGGCGCCTGGCGCTGGATGATCGGGCTCGGCGTGGTCCCGGCCGCCGTCCTGGCGATCGGCATCGTCACGCAGCCGGAGAGCCCGCGCTGGCTGGTCGGCAAGGGGCGCGGCGACGAGGCGCGGCGGGTCCTCCTGCAGCTGCGCGGGGACGGTGAGTCGGCCCGCGCCGAGCTGGCGGAGATCGAGGAGACCGTACGGACCGAGCGCGCGCAGACCGAGAGCCTGACCTTCCGGCACCTGCTGTCGCCGAAGCTGCGGCCGGTCTTCGTGGTCGGGATGCTGCTGGTGTTCTTCCAGAACTTCGTCGGCATCAACACGATCATCTACTACGCGCCCCGGCTGCTGACCAACGTCGGCTTCGGGGACAGCGGCGCGATCATCGCCACCATGGGCGTCGGCGCGCTGAACATGCTGATGACGCTGCCCGCCATGCGGCTGATCGACCGCAAGGGGCGCAAGCCGCTGCTGCTGTGGGGCGCGCTGGGCATGTGCGTGGCGATGGTGGTGCTGGCCGTCACCAACCTCTCGGGGCTGGGATACGGCGCGCTGCTGTCCACCCTCACGCTCCTGGGGATCGCGCTGTACATCGCGTCGTTCGCCGTCTCCTGGGGCCCGGTGCAGTGGGTGATGCTGCCGGAGCTGTTCCCGATGCGGCTGCGGGCCGCGGCGGTCGGCCTGTGCGTGATCTTCAACTGGCTGTTCAACATGGCGGTCGCGCTGGTGTTCCCCTCGCTCCTGGACACCTTCGGGGCGGGCGCCAACTTCCTCTTCTTCGCGGTGATGACCTTCCTCGCCTTCGTGTTCGTACGGAAGCTGCTCCCGGAGACCAAGGGGCGCAGCCTGGAGGAGATCGAACAGGACCTGCTCCGGGGTACCGCGGGCCCGGTCGGGGCCGCGGATTCCGCCCCGGTATCGTCGGGCAGCGCCACCCCCTGAGAGCAGGAGTCATGACCATGAGCGAGCCCCTCCACCGCCGTACTGTGCTGCGAGGGGCCGCGCTCGCGGGCATCGCCTGCGTCGGCGCCGCCGCGTGCTCCGCGGGCGGCTCGAAGTCGGGCTCGGTCCCGAAGGCGCCCACCCAGGAGACCGAGCTGGGCGCGGCCGACGCGATACCGGTCGGCGGCGCCAGGCTCTACCCCGAGGAGAAGCTGGTCGTCTCGCAGCCGGCCAAGGGCGAGTTCAAGTGCTTCAGCTCGGTGTGCACGCACGCGGGCGCGATCCTGAACAAGCTCGACAAGGAAGTGGCGACCTGCCCGCTGCACGGCAGCCAGTTCGACGTGGCGACCGGCAAGCCCGTGCACGGCCCGGCGACCTCGCCACTGGAGGAGATCCCGGTCAAGGTCAAGGGCGGCAAGCTGATCGCGGGCTGACCCGCCCCTGGGCGCCCTGAAGGGGCGAGGCCCGCGCACCCCGAAGGGCTCACCCCCAGTCCCACTCGATCCCGAGCAGTCCGGGCCGTACCGACTGGTCCACCAGGTGGACGGCGCGGTGCTGCCCGCTCAGCGTCAGTTCCTGGCGGGCGGTGCGCGGCGCGGTCGTCGTCGCCTGCGCGAAGCGGCCGCAGCGCACCGGGAGCGCTGCCTCGTCGAAGCGCACCTGAAGGACGTACTGCCCGCCGGGGAAGGGGAAGCCGCGGAAGTACTCGGTGCTCTCGCCCGCGGTGCCGTCGCGGAACCCGTAGGAGAAGACGTACGTGTCGCCGGCCCGCAGCCGGGTGTCGAAGAGCAGTTCGGCGACCACGAGCGGCGCTTCGGGGACGTGCCGCACCCGGCCCAGCCGGCAGTTCTCCGTCGCCCGCACGGTCATCCGTGCCGGGTCGGCGCCCTCGTCGCCGCAGTGGATGGCGACATAGCGGTCCACGCCGTCCCGGTGCGCGCGCACCACCTGCTGCGACTCGCGGTCCAGCAGCTCGCGGCGGGCCCCTATGAGGACCCGCTCGGACTGCCCCACGGTGTGCAGCCCGCCGTCCGTGGGGGCGCCCAGGTCGGCGAGGAGCTTCCGTACGACGTCGGAGTCCTCGGTCAGGGTGCGGTACGACCGGCCCGTGGGGCGCTCGACGTCCGGGTACACCGGGGTCTGCGACTCCAGCAGCCTGATGAGCGCGCCGGCGGGCAGCTCCAGTACCTCTTCCAGCGCCGTCACCGCGCGCAGCGACTCGGGGCGCTGCGGGCGGCGGGCGCCCTGCTGCCAGTAACTGAGGCTGGTGACGCCGACCTTGATGCCGCGCTGCGCGAGCTTGTACTGCACGCGGTGCAGGGCGAGGCCGCGTTCGGCCAGCGCGGCGCGCAGCGCCAGGTGGAACGGGCCGGTGCGCAGCGCCTGTGCGAGCTCGGCCGATGCGGCGGTGTCCTGTGCCATTGCCAACCCTCCGGTGCGCGGGGTGAACGTTCACAACCGGAGTTCACACATCCCGCCGACCCTGTCCGTTCCTCGCAGATCGCCGGGCAGGGGACGTTCACATCGGGGCTCGTCCGTCCACACCGCCGCGTCACCTCGCATTGAAGCGTGTTGACCAGCCCCGGACAACACTTGATGCTCCTCAGCAGCATCCGGATGCGTTCCTCTCCCTCTTCCCACCCCCCTCGGGAGGACCGCCATGCACCGCCCGTCCCGCCGCACACGCTCGTCCCGTCCCCGCTCCACGCGCCGCAGATGGCTCCTGACCGCGGCCGTCGCCGCCGTCCTCACCGGCTTCCCCGCCGCGACGGCGACGGCCGCCCCCGACACCGCGCTCGCCAGTAACAGGCTGAACATCACCATGCAGGCCCAGCAGAACAGCAACTGGTGCTGGGCGGCCTCCGGAAACACCATCGCCACCTGGTTCGGCCGCAACTACAGCCAGAACCAGTTCTGCAACGCCGCCTTCGGGCGCCAGCAGGGCACCACCTGCCCCAACAGCCAGGCCACGCTCGGTGACGTGCAGAACGGCCTGGAATGGGCCGGCATCAGCTCCGGCAACTACGTCAGCGGCTACCTCAACTACAGCACCGTGCAGAGCGAGATCAACGCCAAGCGGCCCGTGGAGACCCGCATCCAGTGGTCCTCAGGGGGCGGCCACATGCACGTCCTGTACGGCTTCGACACCGCGAACAACTGGGTGTACTGGGGCGACCCCTGGCCGGACAACAACCGCTACAACTGGGGCGATTACCGCTACTACGTCGATGGCAGCGAGTTCTCCTGGACGCACTCCCTCTACCGGATCGGAGCCTGAGGCGATGACGCACCGGAACCCGACGCGCGCCGCCGTCACCGCGGCGCTGGCCACCGCTCTCGCCGGGCTCGCCCCGCAGGCGGCCCTGGCCGCGGACACCCCCGCACCGCCCAAGGCCCCGGCCGCGGCGAGCGTGGCCGCCGCCCACGACGCGGCGACCGCCCCTGGGACGCTGCACACGCTCGCCCGCTTCTTCGCCCGCGACGGCAAGGTGAGCGCCAAGGCCGCCGAGCCGCGCATCGAGGGCGCGACCGTGCCCGTCTACGTGCTCTCGCCGGACTTCGTCCGCGGCCGCTCCGGCGCCCCGGTCGCCCGGCTGGACTTCCTCGCCAGCAAGGCGGTCTCCGCCGACGGCCAGGAGGCGTCGGTGTGGACCGTGCGGCCGAAGGGCGCGGACAGCTGGCGGGTGGTGAACATCGCCACCGGGGCCGACGAGACGGAGTACGCGGCGAAGGCGAAGGGCGGCACGCTCTTCCACGAGCCGCAGATCGACGCCTGGTACGTCCAGCGCGGCGACCGCGTCCAGCCGCTGGACGCGGACGCGAAGCGGGCGGTCGGGGCGGCCGGGACCACGGTCGCCGCGTACCAGAAGCGCGTGCACGCGGCGTACGGGGACAAGCTGCCCGGCTCGGCGTACGACCGGCGCGGGGAGGCCGGCGGCTACGGGGAGGCCGCCGGCTCCGGTACCGCGGTGGCCGGCTCCGGTACCGCGGTGGCCGCCACCGGTGCGGCGGCGGCCACCACCGGAAGCAGCGGCCCGCTCGTCGCCGTGCTGACCGCCCTGGGCACACTGGTGGTGCTGGCGATCGGCGGGGCGCTCGTCTCCCGGAGGCTGCGCCGCTGACCGCGCTCCGTAGCCGGTCCGTGGGGCCTGCGTGAGCGGCGCCACGTTCCCCCGGACCGGCCCCGGCCGGCTTCCTCACCTGTGCCCGGGTTGTCAGTGGTCACCAGTAGGGTGGCGGACATGGCGGACCCCAGCAGCTATCGACCCAAGCCGGGACAGATCCCCGACTCGCCGGGGGTCTACAAATTCCGGGACGAGCACCGACGGGTGATCTACGTAGGCAAGGCCAAGAGCCTGCGCCAACGCCTGTCGAACTACTTCCAGGACCTGGCGAATCTCCACCCGCGGACGCGCACGATGGTCACCACCGCCGCGTCCGTGGAGTGGACCGTCGTCTCCACCGAGGTCGAGGCGCTCCAGCTGGAGTACACCTGGATCAAGGAGTTCGACCCGCGGTTCAACGTCAAGTACCGCGACGACAAGAGCTATCCGTACCTCGCCGTCACGCTCAACGAAGAGTTCCCGCGGGTCCAGGTGATGCGCGGCGCCAAGAAGAAGGGCGTGCGGTACTTCGGCCCGTACGGCCATGCCTGGGCGATCCGCGAGACCGTCGACCTGATGCTGCGGGTCTTCCCTGTGCGGACGTGCTCGGCGGGCGTCTTCAAGCGCTCGGCCCAGATCGGCCGCCCCTGCCTCCTCGGATACATCGGCAAGTGCTCGGCCCCCTGCGTCGAGCGGGTCTCGGCCGAGGAGCACCGCGAACTGGCCGAGGAGTTCTGCGACTTCATGGCAGGCCGCACGGGCGCGTACATCCGCCGCCTGGAGCGGCTGATGGCGGAGGCCGCCGAGGAGATGGAGTACGAGCGGGCCGCCCGGCTGCGCGACGACATAGAGGCGCTGAAGCGGGCCATGGAGAAGAGCGCCGTGGTGCTCGCCGACGCCACCGACGCCGACCTCATCGCGCTCGCCGAGGACGAGCTGGAGGCCGCCGTCCAGATCTTCCACGTCCGCGGCGGCCGGGTGCGCGGCCAGCGCGGCTGGGTCACCGACAAGGTCGAGAACGTCGACACCGCGGACCTCGTGGAGCACGCCCTGCAGCAGCTGTACGGCGAGGAGCGCGGCGACGCCGTCCCCAAGGAAGTCCTGGTGCCGGCGCTGCCCGACCCCGTCGAGCCGGTCCAGCAGTGGCTGACCGAGCGCCGCGGGTCGAACGTCTCGCTGCGCATCCCGCAGCGCGGCGACAAGAAGGACCTGATGGCCACGGTCCAGCGCAACGCCCAGCAGGCGCTGGCCCTGCACAAGACCAAGCGCGCCTCGGACCTGACCACCCGCTCCCGGGCGCTGGAGGAGATCGCCGAGGCGCTGGAGCTGGACTCGGTGCCGCTGCGCATCGAGTGCTTCGACATCTCGCACCTCCAGGGCGACGACGTGGTGGCGTCGATGGTCGTCTTCGAGGACGGGCTGGCGAGGAAGAGCGAGTACAGACGCTTCCAGATCAGGTCCTTCGAGGGCCAGGACGACGTCCGGTCCATGCACGAGGTGATCTCCCGCCGCTTCAAGCGGTATCTGCAGGAGAAGCAGAAGACCGGCGAGTGGGAGGAGGAGACCGGCGCGGACGCCGCCGATCTGGTCTCCGGGGCCGTGCCGGGCCCTGCGGACCTCTCCGGTGCCGCGCCGGGCCCGAAGGACGAGGAGGGCCGCCCCAAGCGCTTCGCGTACCCGCCGCAGCTGGTCGTCGTCGACGGCGGCCGGCCGCAGGTCGCCGCGGCGCAGCGGGCGCTGGAGGAGCTGGGCATCGACGACGTCGCGGTCTGCGGGCTGGCCAAGCGCCTGGAGGAGGTCTGGGTGCCCGGCGAGGAGGACCCGGTCGTACTGCCCCGGACGAGCGAGGGCCTGTACATCCTCCAGCGCGTCCGGGACGAGGCGCACCGCTTCGCCATCGCCTACCAGCGCAACAAGCGCGGCAAGCGGCTCACGGCAAGCCCCCTGGACACCGTGCCCGGCCTCGGCGAGAGTCGCCGCCAGGCCCTCCTGAAGCACTTCGGTTCCCTGAAGAAACTCAGAGGGGCCACCATCGAGGAGATCTGCGAGGTGCCGGGCGTCGGCCGCAAGACCGCCGAGACCGTCGCGGCGACCCTGGCCCAGGCCGTTCCGGCCGCCCCGGCGGTCAACACCGCCACCGGAGAGATCATTGAAGATGAGGGGGCACCGCAGGCCGCGTTGCCTTCAGAACAGGGACAGGAACGATGAGCGACAGCAGCCCCGAGCAGCAGACCGGAAGAGACGGCGCGCAGGTGAGTGCGGCGCCGGTGCGCGATGACCAGGACCGGAGTCCCGCGATCCCCGAGCTGGTGATCATCTCCGGGATGTCGGGCGCGGGACGGAGCACGGCCGCCAAGTGCCTGGAGGACCTCGGCTGGTTCGTGGTCGACAACATCCCGCCCGAGCTCATCCCGCCGATGGTCGACCTCGGCGCCCGTTCCCAGGGCAACGTCGCCCGGATCGCGGTGGTCGTCGACGTCCGCGGCCGCCGCTTCTTCGACAACCTCAAGGAGTCCCTGGCCGCGCTGGACGCCGCGCAGGTCAAGCGCCGCATCGTCTTCCTGGAGTCCTCCGACGAGGCGCTGGTCCGCCGCTTCGAGTCGGTCCGCCGCCCGCACCCGCTGCAGGGCGACGGCCGCATCGTCGACGGCATCGCCGCCGAGCGCGACCTGCTGCGCGAGCTGCGCGGCGACGCCGACCTGGTGATCGACACCTCCAGCCTGAACGTCCACGAGCTGCGCGCCAAGATGGACGCCCAGTTCGCCGGCGAGGAGGTCCCCGAGCTGCGCGCGACGGTGATGTCCTTCGGCTTCAAGTACGGCCTGCCGGTCGACGCCGACCTCGTCGTGGACTGCCGCTTCATCCCGAACCCGCACTGGGTCCCGGAGCTGCGGCCGTACACGGGTCTGAACGAAGAGGTCTCCAACTACGTCTTCAGCCAGCCCGGCGCCAAGGAGTTCCTGGACGGCTACGCCGAGCTGCTGCGCATCGTCGCCGAGGGGTACCGCCGCGAGGGCAAGCGGTACGTCACCATCGCGGTCGGCTGTACGGGCGGCAAGCACCGCAGCGTCGCCATGTCGGAGAAGCTGGCCCGCCGGCTGGTCTCCGAAGGGGTCGAGACGGTCGTCGTCCACCGGGACATGGGGCGCGAATGACTGCCCGTGCGCCCCGGATGCGCCGCGTACGCCGGCTCGTACGGGGCGGCACGCAGAAGGGCGCCACCCCGAAGGTCGTCGCACTCGGCGGCGGCATGGGCCTGTCCGCCTCGCTCGCCGCGCTGCGCCGCATCACGCGCGACCTGACCGCCGTGGTCACGGTCGCCGACGACGGCGGCTCCAGCGGCCGGCTCCGCGACGAGCTGGGCGTCCTGCCGCCCGGCGACCTGCGCAAGGCCCTCGCGGCGCTGTGCGGCGACGACGACTGGGGCCAGACCTGGTCCCGGGTGATCCAGCACCGCTTCCAGAGCGGCGGCGAGCTGCACGACCACGCGGTGGGCAATCTCCTGATCGTCGCCCTGTGGGAGCAGCTGGGCGACCACGTCCAGGCGCTGGACCTGGTCGGCAAGCTGCTGGGCGCGCAGGGCCGGGTGCTCCCGATGTCCGCCGTGCCGCTGGAGCTCCAGGCCCTGGTCAAGGGGCACCACGAGGGCCGTCCGGACGAGATCTCCACCGTCCGCGGCCAGGCCACGGTTGCGCTCACCCGCGGTG
This sequence comes from Streptomyces sp. NPDC000151, assembly GCF_040301705.1. Lineage (NCBI taxonomy): Bacteria > Bacillati > Actinomycetota > Actinomycetes > Kitasatosporales > Streptomycetaceae > Streptomyces > Streptomyces sp. NPDC000151. The sequence goes on from NZ_JBEPFC010000008.1 coordinate 43,748, forward strand.
AGGTGCAGTCCGTGCACGTCGTCCCGGAGGACCCGCCCGCCGTCCCGGAGGCCGTCGAGGCGGTACGGGACGCGGACTGGGTGGTGCTCGGACCCGGGTCCTGGTTCTCCTCCGTGATCCCGCATCTCCTGGTGCCGCAGCTGCGCGAGGCGCTGGAGGAGACCAAGGCACGTAAGGTCCTCTCGTTGAACCTCGCACCCCAGCCGGGGGAGACGGACGGGTTTTCCCCGCAGCGTCATTTGGAGGTTTTGGCCCGACACGCCCCTAAACTCGCCTTCGACGTGGTGCTGGCCGATCAGGACGCCGTGCCCGACCGGGAGTGTCTGACCGGAGCGGCCAAGGAGCTGTTCGGCAGCGCGGTCGAGCTGGCGGCCGTGGCCGCGCAAGGCGGCCCTGACCAGGGGAAACCCGGTGGTGGTTCCGCCCGGCACGACCCGGAGCTGCTGGCCGCCGCGTACGACCGTATTTTTCGGATGCATGGAAGGATCGGCCCATGGCGATGACGGCAGCGGTGAAGGATGAAATTTCCCGGCTCCCCGTCACCCGGACCTGCTGCCGGAAGTCGGAGGTCTCGTCGATCCTGCGGTTCGCCGGCGGGTTGCACCTGGTCAGCGGGCGCATCGTGATCGAGGCGGAGCTGGACACGGGCATCGCGGCCCGGCGGCTCCGCAAGGACATCCTGGAGATCTTCGGGCACTCCTCGGACCTGGTGGTGATGGCACCCGGCGGACTGCGCCGCGGCAGCCGCTACGTCGTCCGGGTCGTGGCCGGCGGCGACCAGCTCGCGCGCCAGACCGGCCTCGTCGACGGCCGCGGCCGCCCCATCCGGGGCCTGCCCCCGCAGGTGGTCTCGGGGGCCACCTGCGACGCGGAGGCCGCCTGGCGCGGCGCTTTCCTGGCGCACGGCTCGCTCACCGAGCCCGGCCGCTCCTCCTCCCTGGAGGTGACCTGCCCGGGCCCCGAGGCGGCGCTCGCGCTGGTCGGCGCGGCCCGCCGGCTCGGCATCGCGGCCAAGGCCCGCGAGGTGCGCGGCGTGGACCGGGTGGTGGTCCGTGACGGTGACGCGATCGGCGCGCTGTTGACGCGCCTCGGCGCGCACGAGTCGGTGCTGGCGTGGGAGGAGCGCAGAATGCGCCGCGAGGTGCGGGCCACGGCCAACCGCCTCGCGAACTTCGACGACGCCAACCTCCGCCGCTCGGCGCGGGCCGCGGTCGCCGCGGGCGCCCGTGTGCAGCGCGCGCTGGAGATCCTCGGCGAGGAGGTGCCGGAGCACCTCGCGGCGGCCGGCCGGCTGCGCATGGAGCACAAGCAGGCGTCCCTGGAGGAGCTGGGCGCGCTCGCCGACCCGCCGCTCACCAAGGACGCGGTCGCGGGCCGGATCCGCCGGCTGCTCGCGATGGCCGACAAGCGCGCACAGGACCTCGGCATTCCGGGTACGGAATCCAACCTCGCCGACGACCTCGCGGAGGGCATGGTCGGCTGAACGGGATCGCTACTTGTCAGTACGCGCCCCCGGCACCCGCACTGGGTGCCGGGGGCGCGTGCGTACTGGCGAGGGGCTCGTGGCGCAAGGGCGTCAGAGGGGCTCAAGGGCGCTCACCTGAGCAGAAGGAGAGCCCCATGTCAATGTCACGTACGTCTCGTACAGGGGGTAGGGTCGGAGGCGGTCGGGGACATCCCATACAGCTCGGCGGTGCACAAACCGCCGTACCAACGAGGAGATCGGTTTCGTGACGATCCGCGTAGGCATCAACGGCTTTGGCCGCATCGGTCGTAACTACTTCCGCGCGCTGCTGGAGCAGGGTGCGGACATCGAGATCGTGGCTGTCAACGACCTGGGTGACACCGCGACCACCGCCCACCTGCTGAAGTACGACACCATCCTGGGCCGCCTCAAGGCCGAGGTGTCGCACACCGCCGACACCATCACGGTCGACGGCCACACCATCAAGGTGCTCTCCGAGCGCAACCCGGCGGACATCCCGTGGGGCGAGCTGGGCGTCGACATCGTGATCGAGTCGACCGGCATCTTCACCAAGCGCGAGGACGCCGCCAAGCACCTCGCCGGTGGCGCGAAGAAGGTCCTCATCTCGGCTCCGGCCAAGGACGAGGACATCACCATCGTGATGGGTGTCAACCAGGACAAGTACGAGGCCGACAAGCACGACGTCATCTCGAACGCCTCCTGCACCACCAACTGTGTGGCGCCGATGGCCAAGGTTCTCGACGAGAACTTCGGCATCGTCAAGGGCATGATGACCACGGTCCACGCGTACACCAACGACCAGCGCATCCTGGACTTCCCGCACAAGGACCTGCGCCGCGCCCGCGCCGCCGCGGAGAACATCATCCCGACCTCCACGGGTGCCGCCAAGGCCACCGCGCTGGTCCTCCCGCAGCTCAAGGGCAAGCTGGACGGCATCGCCATGCGCGTGCCCGTGCCCACCGGCTCGGTCACCGACCTCGTCCTGGAGCTCGACCGCGAGGTCACCGCCGACGAGATCAACGCCGCCTTCCAGAAGGCCGCCGAGGGCCAGCTCAAGGGCATCCTGGAGTACACCGAGGACCCGATCGTCTCCTCGGACATCGTGAACTTCCCGGCCTCCTGCACCTTCGACTCCGGCCTCACCATGGCCCAGGGCAAGCAGGTCAAGGTCGTCGGCTGGTACGACAACGAGTGGGGCTACTCCAACCGCCTGGTCGACCTGACCGTCTTCGTCGGCGGCCAGCTCTGAATAATCTCTGCCTGACGCTGTACTAGGCACCGAGCCTGACGCAGTACTGGGCACCGAGATGTAGGACGGGGCTCGTAGGACGCGACGACGCGTCGTACGGGCCCCGTCCCATGACTGACGTTCGAACGGAGTCACCATGAAGACGATCGACGACCTTCAGGTAGCGGGGAAGCGGGTCTTCGTCCGCGCCGACCTGAACGTGCCGCTGGACGGCACCACCATCACCGACGACGGCCGTATCCGCGCCGTGCAGCCGACCATCGCCAAGCTCGCCGCCGCGGGCGCCCGCGTGGTCGTCGCCTCGCACCTGGGCCGCCCCAAGGGCGCCCCGGACCCGGCCTTCTCGCTCGCCCCCGCGGCGCGGCGGCTGGGTGAACTGCTCGGCCAGGACGTCGCGTTCGCCACCGACACGGTCGGCGAGTCCGCGCGGGCGACCGTGGCGGGCCTCGCCGACGGCCAGGTGGCCGTCCTGGAGAACCTCCGCTTCAACGCGGGCGAGACCAGCAAGGACGACGCCGAGCGCGGCGCGTTCGCGGACCAGCTGGCGCAGCTCGCCGACCTGTACGTCGGCGACGGCTTCGGCGCCGTGCACCGCAAGCACGCCTCGGTGTACGACCTGCCGGCCCGCCTGCCGCACGCCGCCGGCGACCTGATCGCCGCCGAGGTCACCGTCCTGAAGAAGCTCACCGAGGACGTCAAGCGCCCGTACGCGGTCGTGCTCGGCGGCGCCAAGGTCTCCGACAAGCTCGGCGTCATCGACCACCTTCTGGAGAAGGCCGACCGCATCCTCATCGGCGGCGGCATGGCGTACACCTTCCTCAAGGCCAAGGGCTACGAGGTCGGCAAGTCGCTGCTGCAGGAGGACCAGGTCCCGGTCGTGCTGGAGTACCTGTCGCGCGCCGAGGCGCGGGGCGTGGAGTTCGTCCTGCCCGTCGACGTCATGGTCTCGGCCGACTTCCCCGACCTGAAGACCAAGGCCCCGGCCAACCCCGGTACGGTCGCGGCGGACGCCATCCCGGCCGACCAGGAGGGCCTGGACATCGGCCCGAAGACCCGGGAGCTGTACGCCGCCAAGCTCAAGGACGCGGCCACCATCTTCTGGAACGGCCCGATGGGTGTCTTCGAGCACCCGGACTACGCGAACGGCACCAAGGCCGTCGCGCAGGGCCTGCTCGACTCGGAAGCCTTCACCGTCGTCGGCGGCGGCGACTCGGCCGCTGCCGTACGTCTGCTCGGTTTCGACGAGAATGCTTTCGGCCACATCTCGACCGGTGGCGGCGCCTCCCTCGAATACCTCGAGGGCAAGACGCTCCCCGGCCTCGCCGCTCTGGAGGACTGAACAAACGTGAGTAGCCGTACCCCGCTGATGGCGGGCAACTGGAAGATGAACCTCAACCACCTCGAGGCCATCGCCCACGTCCAGAAGCTCGCCTTCGCGCTCGCCGACAAGGACTACGAGGCCGTCGAGGTCGCGGTCCTGCCGCCCTTCACCGACATCCGCTCGGTGCAGACCCTGGTCGACGGCGACAAGCTGAAGATCAAGTACGGCGCCCAGGACATCTCGGCGCACGACTCCGGTGCCTTCACCGGTGAGGTCTCCGGCCCGATGCTCGCCAAGCTGAAGTGCGCGTACGTGGCCATCGGCCACAGCGAGCGCCGCCAGTACCACGGCGAGGACGAGGCGGTCTGCAACGCCAAGGTCAAGGCGGCCTTCAAGCACGGCATCACCCCGATCCTGTGTGTCGGCGAGGGCCTGGACGTCCGCAAGGCGGGCAACCAGGTCCAGCACACCCTCGCCCAGGTGGACGGCGCGCTGCAGGACGTCCCGGCCGAGCAGGCCGAGACGATCGTGATCGCGTACGAGCCGGTGTGGGCCATCGGCACCGGCGAGGTCGCCACCCCGGAGGACGCGCAGGAGGTCTGCGGTGCGATCCGCGGCCGTCTCGCGGAGCTGTACAGCCAGGACCTCGCCGACAAGGTGCGCATCCAGTACGGCGGCTCGGTCAAGTCCGGCAACGTCGCGGCGATCATGGCGCAGCCGGACGTCGACGGCGCGCTGATCGGCGGCGCGGCGCTGGACGCGGACGAGTTCGTCAAGATCGTTCGATTCCGCGACCAGTAGCCGACACGCTGCGCTCCGTACCGCCGTGAGCAGCAGCTATGACGACGGGCCCGGCCCGTCGTAGGCTGTCGGGGCCGGGCCCCGGTGTCACACGACGCCGCCCCGGCCCCACAGCGTCAGATCGGCTTGTTCTTCCGTCCGCCAGTCCTAGAGAGTTGGTCCACCAGTGGTCATGGGATTCTCGATCGCCCTCATCGTCTTCAGCGCGCTGCTGATGATGCTGGTGCTCATGCACAAGGGGAAGGGCGGCGGCCTGTCCGACATGTTCGGTGGCGGTATGCAGTCCTCGGTCGGCGGTTCCTCCGTCGCCGAGCGGAACCTCGACCGCATCACCATCGTCGTCGGCCTGCTCTGGTTCGCCTGCATCGTCGTCCTCGGCATCCTGATGAAGCTGGACAGCTAGAGAACTGACACTCTGTCGGGGACGCGGCTTATCATGAGTGCGGCGTCCTTCCGTGGCCGGGTAACTCCTGTCACTGGACGCGCGTTGGGCCTTACGTAGACTGGGGCGCCCGCAGCGGAGGCTCCCATCGAGGCTTCGCAGCACCATGACGCAGGGAGTTACGACCGTGGCAAGTGGCAACGCGATCCGAGGAAGTCGGGTCGGGGCGGGGCCGATGGGGGAGGCCGAGCGGGGCGAGTCCGCGCCGCGCATCCGCATCTCCTTCTGGTGCTCGAACGGGCACGAGACACAGCCCAGCTTCGCCGGCGACGCGCAGATTCCTGACACCTGGGACTGCCCGCGCTGTGGCTTCCCCGCAGGCAAGGACCGGGACAACCCGCCGGACCCGCCGCGCACCGAGCCGTACAAGACGCACCTGGCGTACGTACGGGAGCGGCGCACGGACGCGGACGGCGAGGCCATTCTCGCGGAGGCGCTCGCCAAGCTCCGCGGCGAGATCTGAGGACGCGGCCCCGGCGGCGCCGAACGCCCGCGTCCGGCGGAGGAGAAGAGTGTGCACCGGCCCGGCCGGAGGGTTTCGGCCTTCCTGCCGGGCCGGCCGCGTTCCGCCGTTCGAGTGGCCTCGCAGGTGAATGCGGTACGGACACACGGGCGTCAGCCGTTCGACGGCGGGCGGACATCTCTCCCCCACTCTCGGCTTCGCTCGAGTGGGAGGTGCCCCCATCGCCCTCTGATCAATTAGGTTGGAGGGTGGCGGGGCCGATACGAGACCAAAGAAGGCTGATGTCCGAGATGAACGCAGATGGCCGCAGCAGGCTCGACCAGACCTCCGAGTGGGCGGCTCTGGGGAAGCACCGCGAACAGCTCGCGAGCACGCATCTGCGAGAGCTGTTCGAGCAGGACCCGGACCGGGCGGAGCGGTACACGCTCCAGGTCGGCGACCTGCACCTGGACTACTCCAAGCACCTGGTGACCGACGAGACGCTGCGGCTGCTGCGCGAGCTGGCCGCCGCGACGAAGGTCACCGAGCTGCGGGACGCGATGTTCCGCGGCGAGAAGATCAATATCACCGAGAACCGCGCGGTGCTGCACACCGCGCTGCGCGCGCCCGGCTCGGCCGACATCGAGGTCGACGGCGAGAACGTCGTCCCGGCCGTGCAGCACGTCCTCACGAAGATGTCCACGTTCGCCGACCGGGTCCGCTCCGGCGACTGGAAGGGCCACACCGGCAAGCGCATCAAGACCGTCGTCAATGTCGGCATCGGCGGCTCGGACCTGGGCCCGGCGATGGCGTACGAGGCGCTGCGCGCCTACAGCGACCGCGACATGCAGTTCCGGTTCGTCTCCAACGTCGACGGCGCCGACCTGCACGAGGCCGTGCGCGACCTGGACCCGGCCGAGACGCTCTTCATCATCGCCTCGAAGACGTTCACCACCATCGAGACGATCACCAACGCGAAGTCGGCCCGCGACTGGCTGCTGACCGGCCTGGGCGCCGGTGAAGAGGCCGTGGCCAAGCACTTCGTGGCGCTGTCCACCAACGCCGAGAAGGTCGCCGAGTTCGGCATCGACACGACCAACATGTTCGAGTTCTGGGACTGGGTCGGCGGCCGCTATTCGTACGACTCGGCCATCGGCCTGTCGCTGATGATCGCGATCGGCCCGGAGCACTTCCGCGAGATGCTGGCCGGCTTCCACCTCGTCGACGAGCACTTCCGCTGCGCGCCGCCCGAGGAGAACGCGCCGCTGCTGCTCGGTCTGCTGGGCGTCTGGTACGGCAACTTCTGGGACGCGCAGTCGCACGCGGTCCTGCCGTACAGTCACTACCTCTCCAAGTTCACCGCGTACCTCCAGCAGCTGGACATGGAGTCCAACGGCAAGTACGTGGGCCGGGACGGCCAGGAGGTGTCCTGGCAGACCGGTCCGGTGGTCTGGGGCACGCCCGGCACCAACGGCCAGCACGCGTACTACCAGCTGCTGCACCAGGGCACGAAGATGATCCCGGCCGACTTCATCGGCTTCGCGCAGCCGGTGGACGACCTGCGCCCTGGCCTGGTGGCCCAGCACGACCTGCTGATGGCCAACCTCTTCGCGCAGGGCCAGGCGCTGGCCTTCGGCAAGACGCCGGAGCAGGTGCGCGCCGAGGGCGTGCCCGAGGAGCTGGTGACGCACAAGACCTTCAAGGGCAACCGCCCCTCCACGACCATCCTGGCCAAGGAGCTCAGCCCGTCCGTGCTGGGCCAGCTGATCGCCCTCTACGAGCACAAGGTGTTCGTCCAGGGCGCGATCTGGAACATCGACTCCTTCGACCAGTGGGGCGTGGAGCTCGGCAAGGTCCTCGCCAAGCGTGTGGAGCCCGCGCTGACCGAGGGCACCGAGGTCGAGGGCCTGGACGCCTCGACGAAGTCGCTGGTCGCCACCTACCGCCAGATGCGGGGGCGCTGATCCCGGTGCACGACGACGCGCTCACGAGCTTTCTGGACCTGCTGACCCCGGAGAACCGCGAGTGGCTGGTCGCCCAGCCCGCGGCGAAGCAGCAGGAGGTGACCGCCCGGCACCTGGAAGCGGTGCAGGGCGACAAGGAGGCCGGCCTCGGCCCGTACAACACCCTCGACGAGGACGTCGACGGCGTCGCGGTGGGCGACCTCCAGGACCCGGCGCGGATGGCCAACGCCATGGTGCGTCAGGAGAAGGAGCGGCAGGCGTGAGCGGCTGAGCGCCCGCGTCCGGCCCGGACACGACGACGGCCCGGCTCCTACGGTGATCACACCGTGGGAGCCGGGCCGTTCGTCGTGCGACGGACGCTCAGGCCGAGGCCGGCGGGTACAGCCCGCGCGGCAGCTGGGAGGCGGCCGCCTCGTCCAGCAGCCAGAGCGTACGGCTGCGGCCGTACGCGCCCGCCGCGGGCGCCTGTATCTCGCCCGCGCCGGAGAGGGCCATCGCGGCCGCGTTCGCCTTGTCCTCGCCCGCCGCGAGCAGCCAGACCTCCCGCGCCGCGCGGATGGCGGGCAGGGTCAGCGAGATCCGGGTGGGCGGCGGCTTGGGCGCGCCGTGCACGCCGACCACCGTCCGCTCGGTCTCCCGCACGGCCGGCAGCTCGGGGAAGAGCGAGGCGACGTGGGTGTCCGGGCCGACGCCCAGCAGGAGGACGTCGAAGGACGGCACGGGGCCGTGGTCCTCGGGTCCTGCCGCCGCGGCCAGGTCGGCGGCGTACGCCTCGGCCGCGGCGTCCGGGTCGTTGCCGTACCCGCCGTCGGACGGCGCCATCACGTGCACCCGTGCCGGGTCCAGCGGGACGCTGTCCAGCAGCGCCTCGCGGGCCTGGGTGTGGTTGCGCTCGGGGTCGCCCTCGGGCAGGAACCGCTCGTCGCCCCACCACAGGTCCAGCCGGGACCAGTCCACCGCGTCCCGCGCGGGGGACTCGGCGAGGGCGGCGAGCAGACCGTTGCCGTTGCGGCCGCCGGTCAGCACGACCGACGCGTAACCGCGCGCCGCCTGGGCGTCCACGATCTTCGTGATGAGCCGGGCCGCGGCGGCCTTGGCCATCAGCTCCTTGTCGCGGTGGACGACGACCTGCGGCGCGCTCACTTGGCGGCCGCCCTCTTCGCGGGCGCCTTCTTCGCCGCGGCCTTCCCCTTGGGGGCGTCCTCGGCGGACTGCGGCTCGGCCTCGGCCTCCTGCTCGGCGGCCTCGGCGGTCTTCGCCGAGACGCCGGGCTGGCCGTCCTTGTACGAACCCAGTCGCTGCACGCCGTACTTCAGCGCGGACGCGTAGGTGTCGTCCGGGTCGAGCCGGCGCAGCTCCTCGGCGAGCAGCTCGGCGGTCTCCCGCCGCTGCAGCGCCACCGCGCGGTCCGGCTGCCCGGTCATGGACAGCGTGGCCAGCGCGCCGTCGGCGCGGTCCAGCACGATCGGGCCGCTCTTGGTCTCCATGCGGACGGCCGTGAGGCCGGGGCCCGCGGAGAGCGTGCGCTGGACGGGAACGTGCAGCCGGTCGGCGAGCCACATGGCCAGCAGCTCGCAGCTGGGGTTGTACTCCTCGCCCTCGACCGTGACCGCGCTGACCTCGCTCGGCTGCTGGTCGAGCGCCGCGGCCAGCATCGAACGCCAGGGCGTGATGCGGGTCCAGGCCAGGTCGGTGTCGCCGGGGGTGTACTTCTCGGCGCGCGCGGCCAGCTCCTGCACCGGCTGCTCGGTGGCGTAGGTGTCGGTGACGCGGCGCTGGGCGAGCGACCCGAGCGGGTCGTTGGCCGGGTCGGTCGGGGCGCCGACGGGCCACCAGACGACCACGGGGGCGTCCGGCAGCAGCAGCGGCAGCACGACCGACTGGGCGTGGTTGATGGCCTCGCCGTACAGCCGCAGCACGACCGTCTCGCCGGTACCGGCGTCCGCGCCGACCCGGACCTCGGCGTCGAGGCGCGGCTTGGCGCGGTCCCGCGGCGAGCGGCTGACGCGCTTGATGACGACCAGGGTGCGCGAGGGGTGCTCGCGCGAGGCGTCGTTGGCGGCCTTGAGCGCGTCGTAGGCGTTCTCCTCGTCGGTGACGATGACGAGGGTGAGCACCATGCCGACGGCGGGCGTGCCGATGGCACGGCGGCCCTGTACCAGCGCCTTGTTGATCTTGCTGGCCGTGGTTTCGGTGAGATCGATCTTCATGGCCGACGCCAGCTCCGTCCGTCTCGTGCGAGCATTTCGTCCGCCTCGACGGGTCCCCAGGTACCCGCCGGGTACTGCGCGGGCTTGCCGTGCGTGTCCCAGTACTGCTCGATCGGGTCGAGGATCTTCCAGGACAGCTCGACCTCCTCCGTGCGCGGGAAGAGGTTGGCGTCGCCGAGGAGGACGTCCAGGATCAGGCGCTCGTACGCCTCGGGGCTGGACTCCGTGAAGGACTCGCCGTACGCGAAGTCCATCGACACGTCCCGCACCTCCATCGAGGTACCCGGGACCTTCGAGCCGAACCTGACCGTCACGCCCTCGTCCGGCTGCACCCGGATGACCAGGGCGTTCTGCCCCAGCTCCTCGGTGGCGGTGTGGTCGAAGGGGGAGTGCGGGGCGCGCTGGAAGACGACCGCGATCTCGGTGACGCGGCGGCCCAGACGCTTGCCGGTGCGCAGGTAGAAGGGCACGCCCGCCCAGCGGCGGTTGTCGATGCCGACCTTGATCGCGGCGTAGGTGTCGGTCTTCGACTTGGGGTCGATGCCGTCTTCCTGGAGGTAGCCGAGCGCCTGCTCGCCGCCCTGCCAGCCTTCCGCGTACTGCGCGCGCACCGTCTCCTTGCCCAGGTCCTTGGGCAGCCGGACGGCGCCGAGGACCTTGGCCTTCTCCGCGACCAGCGCGTCCGCGTCGAAGGAGGCGGGCTCCTCCATGGCGGTCAGCGCGAGCAGCTGGAGGAGGTGGTTCTGGATCACGTCACGCGCGGCGCCGATGCCGTCGTAGTACCCGGCACGGCCGCCGATGCCGATGTCCTCGGCCATCGTGATCTGCACGTGGTCCACGTAGGAGCGGTTCCACAGCGGCTCGAACATCGTGTTGGCGAAGCGCAGCGCCAGGATGTTCTGGACCGTCTCCTTGCCGAGGTAGTGGTCGATCCGGAAGACCTCTTCCGGCGGGAAGACCTCGTGCACGATGCGGTTGAGCTCGCGGGCGCTCTCCAGGTCGTGCCCGAAGGGCTTCTCGATGACCGCGCGGCGCCAGGAGTCCTCCTTCTGGTCCGCCAGCCCGTGGTGCTTGAGCTGCTGGACGACCTTGGGGAAGAACTTCGGCGGCACCGAGAGGTAGAACGCGAAGTTGCCGCCGGTGCCCTGGGCCTTGTCCAGGTCGTGGATCGTGGACTTGAGCGTCTCGAAGGCCTGGTCGTCGTCGAAGTTGCCCTGGACGAAGCGCATGCCCTGGCTGAGCTGCTGCCAGACCTCCTCGCGGAAGGGGGTGCGCGAGTGTTCCTTGACCGCGTCGTGCACGACCTGGGCGAAGTCCTCGTTCTCCCAGTCGCGGCGGGCGAAGCCGATGAGCGAGAAGCCCGGCGGGAGGAGGCCGCGGTTGGCGAGATCGTAAACGGCGGGCATCAGCTTTTTACGTGACAAATCGCCCGTGACGCCGAAGATGACGAGGCCCGACGGCCCCGCGATACGCGGGAGCCGTCGGTCCGCGGCGTCACGCAGCGGGTTGCTGCTTGACAAGAGTCTCAGCCCTCCGAAGGAGCGAGGCGCTTCAGCTCGGCCTCGGTCGACTTGAGCAGGTCGTTCCAGGCCGCCTCGAACTTGTCGACGCCCTCGTCCTCGAGGAGCTGGACGACCTCGTCGTACGAGACGCCCGCCTTCGCCACCGCGTCGAGGTCGGCCTTGGCCGTCTCGTACTTGCCGGCGATGGTGTTGCCGGTGACGTCACCGTGGTCGGCGACGGCCTCCAGGGTGGCCTCCGGCATGGTGTTGACCGTGCCCGGGGCGACCAGGTCGTCGACGTACAGGGTGTCCTTGAGGGACGGGTCCTTCACGCCGGTCGAGGCCCACAGCGGACGCTGCTTGTTGGCGCCGGCCTTGTCCAGGGCGGCCCAGCGCTCGCCGGCGAAGACCTCCTCGAAGGCCTGGTAGGCCAGGCGGGCGTTGGCGAGGGCCGACTTGCCCTTGAGGGCCTTGGCCTCGTCGGTGCCGACCGCGTCCAGGCGCTTGTCGATCTCGGTGTCCACGCGGGACACGAAGAAGGACGCCACGGAGTGGATCTTGCCCAGCTCCAGGCCCGCCGCCTTGGCCTTCTCCAGGCCGGCGATGTACGCGTCCATGACCTCGCGGTAGCGCTCCAGCGAGAAGATCAGCGTGACGTTGACGCTGATGCCCTTGCCGATGACCTCGGTGATCGCGGGCAGGCCCGCCTTGGTCGCCGGGATCTTGATGAGCGTGTTCGGGCGGTCCACCAGCCAGGCCAGCTGCTTGGCCTCGGCGACGGTCGCCTTGGTGTTGTGCGCCAGGCGCGGGTCGACCTCGATGGAGACCCGGCCGTCCTGGCCGCCGGTGGCGTCGAAGACCGGCCGCAGGATGTCGGCCGCGTCCCGCACGTCGGCGGTGGTGATCATGCGGATGGCTTCCTCGACGGTGACCTTCCGGGCCGCGAGGTCGGAGACCTGCTGCTCGTAGCCGTCACCCGAGGAGATCGCCTTCTGGAAGATCGACGGGTTGGTGGTGACACCCACCACGTGGCTCTGGTCGATCAGCTCGGCGAGGTTGCCGGACGTGATGCGCTTGCGCGACAGGTCGTCCAGCCAGATCGCAACGCCTTCGTCGGAAAGGCGCTTGAGTGCGTCTGTCATGGGAATTGCATCTCCTACTTGTCGTCTATGGACGTCAGCGCGCGGCGGCGTCGATCGATTCCCGCGCGGCGGCAGCCACGTTCTCCGGCGTGAAGCCGAACTCGCGGAAGAGGACCTTGCCGTCGGCGGAGGCGCCGAAGTGCTCCAGCGACACGATGCGGCCGGCGTCGCCCACGTACTTGTGCCAGGTCAGGCCGATGCCCGCCTCGACGGCCACGCGGGCCTTGACGGCCGGCGGCAGGACGCTGTCCTTGTACGCCTGGTCCTGCTCCTCGAACCACTCCACGCACGGCATCGAGACGACGCGCGTCGGGACGCCCGCGGCCTGCAGCTGCTCACGCGCCTCGACCGCGAGGTGCACCTCGGAGCCGGTGGCGATCAGCACGGCCTGCGGCTCGCCGCCCTCGGCGTCGAACAGGACGTACCCGCCCTTGGCGACGCCCTCGGCGTTGGGCTCGTAGGTCGGTACGCCCTGGCGGGTCAGCGCCAGGCCGTGCGGGGCGCCCTTGCCGAACTCCTTGGTCCAGCGCTTCTGGATCTGGGCCCAGACCAGGGCGGTCTCGTTGGCGTCCGCGGGGCGGACGACGTTGAGGCCGGGGATGGCGCGCAGGGAGGCGAGGTGTTCCACCGGCTGGTGGGTCGGGCCGTCCTCGCCGAGACCGATCGAGTCGTGCGTCCACACGTAGGTGACCGGCAGGTGCATCAGCGCCGAGAGGCGTACGGCGTTGCGCATGTAGTCGGAGAACACCAGGAAGGTGCCGCCGTAGATGCGGGTGTTGCCGTGCAGCGCGATGCCGTTCATCTCCGCGGCCATGGAGTGCTCGCGGATGCCGTAGTGGATCGTGCGGCCGTAGGGGTCGGCCTCGGGCAGCGGGTTGCCCACCGGCAGGAACGAGGAGTTCTTGTCGATGGTGGTGTTGTTCGAGCCGGCGAGGTCGGCGGAGCCGCCCCACAGCTCGGGGATCACGCCGCCCAGCGCCTGCAGGACCTTGCCGGAAGCGGCACGGGTGGCCACCGCCTTGCCGGTCTCGAAGCAGGGCAGCTGCTCCTCCCAGCCGGCCGGCAGCTCGCCGGCGCGGATGCGCTCGAACCGCTCCGCGTGCTCGGGGTTGGCGGTCCGCCACTCGCCGAAGGACTTCTCCCACGCGGCCTTGGCGTCACGGGCGCGGTCCTGCAGCGCACGGGTGTGCGACAGGACGTCGTCGGCGACCTCGAAGTCCTTCTCGGGGTCGAAGCCGAGGACGCGCTTGGTGGCCGCGACCTCCTCGCCGCCGAGCGCCGAGCCGTGCGCGGCCTCGGTGTTCTGGGCGGTGGGGGCCGGCCAGGCGATGATCGAACGCATCGCGATGAAGGACGGGCGCTCGGTCTCGGCCTTGGCCGCCTGGATCGCCGCGTACAGCGCCTCGGGGTCGAGGTCGCCGTTCTCCTTGGGCGCCACGCGCTGGACGTGCCAGCCGTACGCCTCGTACCGCTTGACGGTGTCCTCGGAGATGGCGGTCTCGGTGTCGCCCTCGATCGAGATGTGGTTGTCGTCCCACAGCATGATCAGGTTGCCGAGCTTCTGGTGCCCGGCCATGGACGACGCCTCGGCGGAGATGCCCTCCTGCAGGCAGCCGTCACCGGCGATGGCGTAGATGTGATGGTCGAACGGCGAGGTGCCGGGGGCGGCGTCCGGGTCGAACAGGCCGCGCTCGTACCGGGCGGCCATCGCCATGCCCACTGCATTGGCCACGCCCTGGCCCAGCGGGCCGGTGGTGGTCTCGACACCCACGGTGTGGCCGTACTCCGGGTGCCCCGGGGTCTTGGAACCCCAGGTGCGGAAGGCCATCAAGTCCTCCAGCTCCAGGCCGAAACCGGCCAGGTAGAGCTGGATGTAGAGGGTCAGGGACGAGTGGCCGGCGGACAGCACGAACCGGTCACGACCGGTCCAGTCCGCATCGGCTGGGTCGTGCCGCATGACCTTCTGGAAAAGGGTGTACGCGGCAGGAGCGAGGCTCATGGCCGTGCCCGGGTGGCCGTTACCGACCTTCTGCACGGAATCCATGGCCAGAACGCGGACGGTATCGACGGCCCGCTGGTCCAGATCGGTCCACTCAAGACCTGTGGTGGTCGGCTTGGTGCTCACCCTGGGTCAGGGCTCCTCTCCACATGTCGAATGCCGGGGGTCGGAAATGCCCTCGGACGTTGTCGAGCCTACCTTCGCGGGAGCCGCATTTTTCCGCCGGAACCCCGCTTGCCGTCACCTGCAACACATGAGTTTTCAGGACCCCGAACGAGCGCCCGAATGAGCAGGTGAACGCCCAGGAGACACCGGGTGTCGGCGCTGGGTTCAGACTGCCGTCCGGTGCCCCCTTTCGCCCGCTGAACGTCCGCGTGTCCGGGCACTCGGGTGTGATTCCTTCCGGCCGGTGCCGCGCCAACACGAACCCACCCCCGCGAAGATCGCGCTATCCCCAACGTCTAGAGTGGCGTGGTACGCGCAAGTCTTCACCGGGCCTTCACGGCCCGAATGTGCTTGCTGGCCTTTATCTCCGCGGCGTCAGCCGCAGAAGTTACTTCCAGGGGTGTGCGTGACGGCCGTCGAATCCCGTCCTGCGGGGGCGCTCTCTCGGAGCCCGGAAAGCCCGGGTCCCGTGAACCGGCCGTTCGGGGCCCGGGTCATGGCATTCGTGGCGCTGACCAAGCCGCGCGTCATCGAGCTGCTGCTGATGACGACCGTGCCGGTGATGTTCCTGGCGGCCGGCGGAGTCCCGGACCTGTGGCTGGTGCTCGCCACCTGCCTCGGCGGTTACATGTCGGCGGGCGGCGCCGCCGCCTTCAACATGTACATCGACCGCGACATCGACGCCATGATGGACCGCACGTCGCAGCGGCCGCTGGTCACCGGAATGGTCTCGCCGCGCGAGTGCCTGGTGTTCGCCACCGCGCTCGCCGTCGGCTCCACGGCGTGGTTCTGGTTCCTCGTCAACCCCCTGTCGGCGGCGCTGTCGTTGGGCGCACTGCTGTTCTACGTGCTCGTCTACACCATGTGGCTCAAGCGGCGCACGGCCCAGAACATCGTCTGGGGCGGCATCGCCGGCTGCCTGCCGGTCCTCATCGGCTGGTCCTCGGTCGCGAACAACGTCTCCTGGGCCGCGGTCATCCTCTTCCTGGTGATCTTCTTCTGGACGCCGCCGCACTACTGGCCGCTGTCGATGAAGGTCAAGGACGACTACGAGCGGGCCGGCGTGCCGATGCTGCCGGTCATCGCGGGCAACAAGGCCGTGGCCAAGCAGATCGTGCTCTACAGCTGGGTGATGGTCGGCGTGTCGCTGCTGCTGCAGCCGCTGGGCTACACGGGTTGGTTCTACACGGTCGTGGCCGTCCTGTGCGGTGCCTTCTGGCTGAAGGAGGCGCACGCCCTGCAGACCCGCGCCAAGGCCGAGATCACCGGCGCCAAGCTCAAGGAGATGCGGCTCTTCCACTGGTCGATCACCTACGTGTCGCTGCTCTTCGTGGCCGTCGCGGTCGATCCCTTCCTGCGCTGACACGCGCCGCGCCCCTGAGGCCGTCGTGACCGATCCCATACGGGAAGTCACGGCGGCCTTCTTTCGTGGCGCGTTTACTGATCGGTAGCATGCGGCCATGTCAGAGACCACGCAGGCGGACGAGCGGCTGGACAAGCGCTCCGAGAAGCAGGCCGCCAAGCTCGCCCGGGAGATGCAGGCTTTCGCCAGGAGCCACGGCGGCAGCGCCGAGGGCCAGCTGGCCCACATAGGCCGGGGGCGGACGCGGGTCGCCCTGGTCGGCGCCAACGGTGAGTGGGGCAACCTCGTCGCCCGCTCGTACGAAGCCGCCAAGAAGGGCGCCGAGAAGGCGGGCATCACCCTGCACGACGACTTCGACGGCGAGCTGGCCGCCAAGGTGCGCACCGGCCGCTACGAATGGTCGCGGATGGCCGGCCTCCAGGTGGGCGGACCGTCCCTCGCCTGCCGGGGGGGCCCGCCTCTTGTGCTACCGCCCGGGGGCCCCGTTCCTGGGCGCGTGGCCGGCGGGCTTTTGCGAAGGGCGCTGGAAGGCGTCTCAGGCCGCCGTGGCGGCCTTGGCGGCACCGACGGGCTCCTGGTCCCCGGCCGGGGCCGGAACGGCCGCCAGCGGGCCGCGCTCGCGCAGCGAGAGGAAGACCCGCAGCACGCAGATCCACACCAGCGTCGAGCCGAGCATGTGGATGCCCACGACCAGCTCCGGCAGGTGGGTGAAGTACTGCACGTAGCCGATGACGCCCTGGAAGGCGAGGCAGCCGAAGAGCTCCAGCACCGCGCGGCGGGGCGCGGCCGGGGCCTTCACGGCACGCAGCGTGAACCACAGGGCGACGCTCAGGCCGATCACGATGTACACGAAGTCCACGTGCAGCTGGGTGATCTCCTGCCAGTCCAGCGGGATGCGGTGCACCTTGCGCGCGTCGCCGGCGTGCGGGCCCGCACCCGTGACGACCGTGCCGATCACGGTCAGCGCGGCGGTGGCCAGCACCAGCAGCCAGGACAGCTGGCGGACCGGCCGGGCGACCAGGTCGCGCGGCGCGTCGTCCCCCTCGGAGGCCCGCCGCCAGGAGATCACCGCCACCGTGAGCAGCGCCGAGGACACCAGGAAGTGCGCGCTGACGATGTACGGGTTCAGGCCGGTCAGCACGGTGATGCCGCCGACCACGGCGTTGCCCATGACCACCCAGAACTGCGCCCAGCCGAGCCGGGTGAGCGAGCGGCGCCGGGGGTGCCGGGCGCGGGCGGCGATGATGAAGAGGCCGACGACCGCGCACAGCACGTAGGTGAGCAGGCGGTTGCCGAACTCGATGAGGGCGTTGATGCCCATCTCGTGGGTCGGCGTGAGGCTGCCGGGGGTGCACTGGGGCCACGTGGAGCAGCCCAGGCCCGACTGGGTGAGCCGGACCGCGCCGCCGGTCACGACGATGATGATGGCCATGACGACCGTGGCGAGCGCGGCACGTCGCACGAAGGCGGCCGACGGCTGCCAGCGACGGGCGATCTGCTCCAGGGGATTCAGCGAATTCGGCACGGGGTCATGCTATGCGGAGGCTTGTGCGGATTTTCACGAGGGGTCCGGGGGGGAGTCGAGGCCCGCTCACTCCCAGCGGAAGAACCGCGCCGCCGCGCCCAGTCCGACCACCGTCCAGACGGCGAGGATGCCGAGGTCCGCCCAGGGGAGGCCCGCGCCGTGCTGGAGGACGTCGCGCAGCCCGTCCGAGAGCGCCGAGATCGGCAGCAGCTGCAGTACGGACTGCAGGGCGCCGGGGAACTTCTCCAGCGGGACGATGACGCCGCCGCCGACCAGCAGGAGCAGGAAGACCAGATTGGCCGCGGCGAGCGTGGCCTCGGCCTTGAGCGTGCCGGCCATGAGGAGGCCGAGCCCGGAGAAGGCCGCGGTACCGAGGATCAGCAGCAGCACGACCCATACGGGGTTGCCGTGCGGGGACCAGCCGAGCGCGAAGGCGACCACGGTCAGCAGGACGATCTGCAGGACCTCCGTGACCAGCACGGAGCAGGTCTTGGCGGCCATCAGCGCCCAGCGGGGGAGCGGCGAGGCGCCGAGCCGCTTGAGCACTCCGTACCGCCGCTCGAACCCGGTGGCGATGGCCTGCCCGGTGAAGGCGGTGGACATCACGGCGAGCGCGAGGATGCCGGGGGCCAGGAAGTCCACGGCCTTGCCGGAGCCCCCCGCTGTATCAGTGGGCACAGCGACGATGTCGACGGCGGAGAACAGCACCAGCAGCAGCGTCGGGATGACGACGGTCAGCAGCAGCTGCTCACCATTGCGCAGCAGCATCTTCGTTTCGAGGAGGGCCTGCGCGCGGATCATCCGGGGCAGCGGCGCCGCGCCCGGCTTCGGGGTGAACACACCCGTGGTCGTACTCATGCGCGCAGCTCCTTACCCGTGAGCTCCAGGCTGTGCCCTCCCGGGGGACAACCCCCGGACCCCCGGCCGAAGAATGTGTGGCCCTGCTTCACGCGCGCAGCTCCTTGCCGGTCAGCTCAAGAAATACGTCCTCCAGGGTGTGCCGCTCGACCGCTATGCGGTCGGGCATGACGCCGTTCTGGGCGCACCAGGAGGTGACGGTGGCCAGCAGCTGCGGGTCGATCGTGCCGCTGACCCGGTACGCGCCGGGCGTCAGCTCGGCCGCCGCGCAGTCGGCCGGCAGTGCCTTCAGGAGCGAGGCGAGGTCCAGGCCCGGCCGCCCGGTGAAGCGCAGGGTGTTCTCCGCGCCCCCCTTGCACAGCGACTCGGGGCTCCCCTGGGCGATGACCCGGCCCCCGTCGATGATCGCGACGTCGTCGGCGAGCTGCTCGGCCTCGTCCATGAAGTGCGTGGTCAGCACCACACCGACGCCGTCCGTGCGCAGCTCGCGCACGAGGTCCCAGGTGGCGCGGCGGGCCTGCGGGTCCAGGCCCGCGGTCGGCTCGTCCAGGAAGACCAGCTCGGGGCGGCCGACGACGGCCATGGCGAGCGCCAGGCGCTGCTGCTGGCCGCCGGAGAGCCGCCGGTAGGTCGTCCGGCCGCAGGAGCCCAGGCCCAGCCGCTCGATCAGGACGTCCACGTCGACCGGGTGGGCGTGCAGGGACGCGGTGTGCCGCAGCATCTCCTCGGCGCGGGCGCCCGCGTACACGCCGCCGGACTGCAGCATCACGCCGATACGGGGGCGCAGCGCGGCGGCGTCGGCGACGGGGTCCAGGCCGAGGACGCGGACGGTGCCCGCGTCGGCGCGGCGGTAGCCCTCGCAGGTCTCGACGGTGGTGGTCTTGCCGGCGCCGTTCGGGCCGAGGACGGCGGTGACGGTGCCGCGGGCGACAGTGAGGTCGAGCCCGTCCACGGCCGTCTTGGTCCCGTACCGCTTGACCAGGCCCGTGACCTCGACGGCGGGCTCGCGCCCGGGGGTCCGGGGAACGTCCCCCGGGGAGGTGCTGCGCATGACCGGCAGTCTACGAAGGGGCACCCCTCGGCTCCCACGGGGGCTCCCGTGTACCCGGCGCGTACCCGGCGCGCGACGACCTTGCACTTAGGTTCCCCTAAGTGATAGAGGCCACCACGCCCGCTTCCCGGCGAGGGTTGTCCTGGTCTGAAGAATTACGCAACAATGTCGTTGTGAAATACGCGAGCGAGGATCGACAGGACCCCGCGGCCACTTCGGCCGCCGGGCCGGTGACCTCCGCCTCTGCGCAGGTCACCGCCCAGGACGAGGCGCACGGCACGCGGAACCGCGTGGCGCGCTCCATCCTGGACCACGGCCCCTCCACCGCCGCCGAGCTGGCGCTCCGGCTGGAGCTGACCCAGGCCGCCGTCCGCCGCCACCTCGACGCCCTCGCGGCCGAGGGTGTCGTCGAGCCCCGCGAGAAGCGGGTGTACGGCACGCGCTCCCGGGGCCGCCCCGCCAAGGCGTTCGCGCTGACCGACTGCGGGCGGGACGCCTTCGACCAGGCGTACGACAGCCTGGCCTCCGACGCCCTGCGCTGGATCGCGCAGGCCGCGGGCGGCGGCGAGCGCGGCGAGGCCGCGGTCGCGGAGTTCGCCCGCGCCCGGCTGGAGGCCCAGGCGGCGGAGTACCGCTCGGCGATCGAGGCCGCGTCCCCCGAGGAGCGCACGCAGGCCCTGGCGAAGGCATTGACGGCCGACGGGTACGCTGCTACGGCGCGCAGCGCCCCCCACCTGCAGCAAGGTGAACAGCTCTGCCAGCACCACTGCCCGGTCGCCCATGTGGCCGAGCAGTTCCCTCAGCTGTGCGAGGCGGAGACCGAGGTCTTCTCGCGCCTGCTCGGGACCCACGTGCAGCGACTTGCCACCATCGCCCACGGCGACGGTGTCTGCACGACCTTCGTACCCAAGGCGACCGCCCAGGGCACCCCCAAGGCCCAGGGCCCTCCCGGGGCTGCGAAGGCCACCGGCAAGGCCGACCACCGCACCACAAAGACCACCACAGCATCTGCAAGCACGGCCGGGAGGAACCCCGCATGACGCTCCCCACGGAGACTGCTCACCCCGAGCTCGAGGGTCTGGGCAACTACGAATACGGCTGGGCCGACTCCGACGTCGCCGGCGCTGCCGCCAAGCGCGGCCTCTCCGAGGAGGTCGTCCGCGACATCTCGGCGAAGAAGAACGAGCCGGAGTGGATGCTCAAGCTCCGCCTGAAGGGCCTGAAGCTCTTCGGCAAGAAGCCCATGCCGAACTGGGGCTCGGACCTCTCCGGCATCGACTTCGACAACATCAAGTACTTCGTCCGCTCCACCGAGCAGCAGGCTGCCAGCTGGGAGGAGCTGCCGGAGGACATCAAGAACACCTACGACAAGCTCGGCATCCCGGAGGCGGAGAAGCAGCGCCTGGTCGCCGGTGTCGCCGCGCAGTACGAGTCCGAGGTCGTCTACCACCAGATCCGTGAGGACCTGGAGGAGCAGGGCGTCCTGTTCCTGGACACCGACACCGCGCTCAAGGAGCACCCGGAGCTCTTCAAGGAGTACTTCGGCACGGTGATCCCGGCGGGCGACAACAAGTTCGCCTCGCTGAACACCGCGGTGTGGTCCGGCGGCTCGTTCATCTACGTGCCCCCGGGCGTGCACGTCGACATCCCGCTGCAGGCCTACTTCCGGATCAACACCGAGAACATGGGCCAGTTCGAGCGGACGCTGATCATCGTCGACGAGGACGCCTACGTCCACTACGTCGAGGGCTGCACGGCGCCGATCTACAAGTCGGACTCGCTGCACTCGGCCGTCGTGGAGATCATCGTGAAGAAGGGCGGCCGCTGCCGCTACACGACGATCCAGAACTGGTCGAACAACGTCTACAACCTGGTCACCAAGCGTGCCGTGGCCTACGAGGGCGCGACCATGGAGTGGGTCGACGGCAACCTCGGCTCCAAGGTGACGATGAAGTACCCGGCCGTCTACCTGATGGGCGAGCACGCCAAGGGCGAGACCCTGTCCATCGCCTTCGCGGGCGAGGGCCAGCACCAGGACGCCGGTTCCAAGATGGTCCACATGGCGCCGAACACCTCCTCCAACATCGTCTCCAAGTCGGTGGCGCGAGGCGGCGGCCGGACCTCCTACCGCGGCCTGGTCGAGATCGGCGAGGGCGCGGCGGGCTCCAAGTCCAACGTGCTGTGCGACGCCCTGCTGGTGGACACCATCTCCCGCTCGGACACCTACCCCTACGTGGACGTCCGCGAGGACGACGTGTCCATGGGCCACGAGGCGACCGTCTCCAAGGTCAGCGACGACCAGCTCTTCTACCTGATGGCGCGCGGCCTCTCCGAGGACGAGGCCATGGCGATGATCGTGCGCGGCTTCGTCGAGCCGATCGCCCGTGAGCTGCCCATGGAGTACGCGCTGGAGCTCAACCGGCTGATCGAGCTGCAGATGGAGGGTTCGGTCGGCTGACCGACCGTCCCGGGGGCCGGGAGCGCCCGGCCCCTTCCGTCCGCAGCACAATTCTTGACCCAGAAAGTGAGCACTACGACAGCCATGGCTGAGGCTCAGAACTTCCCGGCGGGCTCCGCCACCGCCGGCTCGATCGCGGTGGCCGCGGAGTCCACCGTCGCCACCCGGATGAGCGCCCCGCCGTCCTACGACGTGGCGGACTTCCCCGTGCCGCACGGCCGCGAGGAGGAGTGGCGCTTCACGCCGCTGGAGCGCCTGAAGGGCCTCCACGACGGCACCGCCACCGCCACCGGCGGCGTCACGGTCGAGATCGACGCGCCGGAGGGCGTGACGGTCGAGACCGCGGGCCGCGACGACGCGCGGGTCGGCAAGGCCGGCAAGCCCATCGACCGGGTCGCCGCGCAGGCGTACAGCTCCTTCGAGAAGGCCTCCGTGGTCTCCGTGCCCAAGGAGACCGTGCTCAGCGAGCCCATCCGCATCGCCGTCCGCGGCGAGGGCGGGGTCGCCTACGGCCACCAGGTCATCGAGCTGGGTGCCTTCGCCGAGGCCGTCGTCGTCATCGACCACACCGGTGACGCCACGCTCGCCGCCAACGTCGACTACCTCCTCGGCGACGGCGCCAAGCTGACCGTCGTCTCCGTCCAGGACTGGGACGACAGCGCGGTCCACGCGGGTCAGCACAACGCCCTGGTCGGCCGGGACGCGTCCTTCAAGTCCGTGGTCGTCACCTTCGGCGGCGACCTGGTCCGGCTGAACCCCCTCGTGACGTACGCGGGCCCCGGCGGTGAGGCCGAGTTCTACGGCCTGTACTTCACCGACAACGGTCAGCACCAGGAGCACCGCCTCTTCGTCGACCACGAGGCGGCCAACTGCCGCTCCAACGTCGTCTACAAGGGCGCCCTCCAGGGCCAGGACGCGCACGCCGTCTGGATCGGCGACGTCCTCATCCGCGCCGCCGCCACCGGCACGGACACCTACGAGCTCAACCGCAACCTCGTCCTCACCGACGGCGCGCGGGTGGACTCGGTGCCGAACCTGGAGATCGAGACCGGCGAGATCGTCGGCGCCGGCCACGCCTCGGCGACCGGCCGCTTCGACGACGAGCAGCTGTTCTACCTGATGGCCCGCGGCATCCCCGCCGACGAGGCCCGTCGCCTGGTGGTCCGCGGCTTCTTCGCCGAGCTGGTCCAGCAGATCGGCCTGCCGGACGTCGAGGAGCGCCTCCTCGCCAAGATCGATGCCGAGCTGGAGGCGTCCGTAGCATGACCGCCGCCTTCGTACGAGCCTGTGGGCTGAGCGAGCTCGAAGAGGACACCCCCAAGCGGGTCGAGCTCGACGGCACCCCGGTCTCGGTCGTCCGCACCGAGGGCGAGGTGTTCGCGATCAACGACATCTGCTCGCACGCGAACGTCTCCCTCTCGGAGGGCGAGGTGGAGGACTGCTCCATCGAGTGCTGGCTGCACGGCTCCAGCTTCGACCTCCGCACCGGCAAGCCGTCCGGCCTTCCCGCGACGCAGCCCGTCCCCGTATACCCCGTAAAGATCGAAGGGGACGACGTGCTCGTCTCCGTCACCCAGGAGTCCTGAGTTCCCCATGGCAACGCTTGAGATTCACGACCTGCACGTCTCCGTCGAGGCCGAGAACGGCCCGCGCGAGATCCTGAAGGGCGTCGACCTGACCGTGAAGCAGGGCGAGACGCACGCCATCATGGGCCCCAACGGCTCCGGCAAGTCCACCCTCGCGTACTCCCTCGCGGGTCACCCCAAGTACACGATCACCGGCGGCACCGTCACCCTCGACGGCGAGGACGTCCTGGAGATGTCCGTCGACGAGCGCGCCCGCGCCGGCGTCTTCCTCGCCATGCAGTACCCGGTCGAGGTCCCCGGCGTCTCCGTCTCCAACTTCCTGCGCACCTCCGCCACCGCCATCCGCGGCGAGGCCCCCAAGCTGCGGCTGTGGGTCAAGGAGGTCAAGGAGGCCATGCAGCGCCTCAACATGGACCCGGCGTTCGCCGAGCGCAACGTCAACGAGGGCTTCTCCGGCGGTGAGAAGAAGCGCCACGAGATCCTCCAGCTGGAGCTGCTCAAGCCGAAGATCGCGATCCTCGACGAGACCGACTCCGGCCTGGACGTCGACGCGCTGCGCATCGTCTCCGAGGGCGTCAACCGCGTCCGCGAGTCCGGTGAGGTCGGCACCCTGCTGATCACCCACTACACGCGGATTCTCCGCTACATCAAGCCCGACCACGTCCACGTCTTCGCCAACGGCCGGATCGCCGAGTCCGGCGGCCCGGAGCTGGCGGACAAGCTGGAGGCCGAGGGCTACGAGGCATACGTGAAGGGTGGCGCTACCGCGTGACACAGCTGCCGGGCCTCCTCGACACAGAGGCGATCCGTAAGGACTTCCCGATTCTGGGCCGCGAGGTCCACGAGGGGAAGAAGCTCGTCTACCTGGACAGCGCCGCGACCTCGCAGACGCCCAGCCAGGTCATCGACGTGCTGAGCGAGTACTACGAACGCTACAACGCCAATGTCCACCGAGGCGTGCACGTGCTCGCCGAGGAGGCCACGGCGCTGTACGAAGGTGCTCGCGACAAGGTCGCCGAGTTCATCAACGCACCGAGCCGGGACGAGGTGATCTTCACCAAGAACGCCTCGGAGTCGCTCAACCTCGTCGCGAACATGCTGGGCTGGGCCGACGAGCCCTACCGCGTGGACCACGAGACCGACATCGTCATCACGGAGATGGAGCACCACTCCAACATCGTGCCGTGGCAGCTGCTCTCGCAGCGCACGGGCGCGAAGCTGAAGTGGTTCGGGCTGACCGAGGACGGCCGGCTCGACCTCTCCAACATCGACGAGCTCATCACGGAGAAGACCAAGGTCGTCTCCCTGACCCTGGTCTCCAACCTGATGGGCACGGTCAACCCGGTCGAGGCGATCGTCCGCAAGGCGCAGGACGTCGGCGCGCTCGTCGTCTTCGACGCCTCGCAGGCCGCGCCGCACATGCCGCTGGACGTCCAGGCGCTGCAGGCCGACTTCGTGGCCTTCACGGGCCACAAGATGTGCGGCCCGACCGGCATCGGCGTCCTGTGGGGCCGCCAGGAGCTGCTGGAGGACCTGCCGCCGTTCCTCGGTGGCGGCGAGATGATCGAGACCGTCTCGATGAGCTCCTCCACCTACGCCCCGGCGCCGCACAAGTTCGAGGCCGGTACGCCCCCGATCGCCCAGGCCGTCGGCCTCGGCGCGGCGGTGGACTACCTCAACTCCATCGGCATGGAGCGGATCGCCGAGCACGAGCACGCGCTCACCGAGTACGCCGTCAAGCGGCTGCTGGAGGTCCCCGACCTGCGGATCATCGGCCCCACCACGGCCGAGGACCGCGGCGCCGCGATCTCCTTCACGCTCGGCGACATCCACCCGCACGACGTGGGGCAGGTGCTCGACGAGGAGGGCATCGCGGTCCGCGTCGGCCACCACTGCGCCCGCCCGGTCTGCCTGCGGTACGGAATTCCTGCGACGACACGAGCGTCGTTCTATCTGTACTCCACCCCGGCCGAGGTCGACGCACTGGTCGCCGGCCTGGAGCACGTCCGTAATTTCTTCGGATGAGGACGAGGACTGACTGACCCGTGAAGCTGGATTCCATGTACCAGGACGTCATCCTGGACCACTACAAGCACCCGCACGGCCGGGGCTTGCGGGACGGCGACGCCGAGGTGCACCACGTCAACCCGACCTGTGGCGACGAGATCACCCTGCGCGTCCGCCTGGACGGCGCGACCATTGAAGACGTGTCGTACGAGGGCCAGGGCTGCTCCATCAGCCAGGCCAGCGCGTCCGTCCTCAATGAACTCCTGGTCGGCAAGGAGCTCGGCGAGGCGCAGCGGATCCAGGAGACCTTCCTGGAGCTGATGCAGTCCAAGGGCCAGATCGAGCCCGACGACGCCATGGAGGAGGTGCTGGAGGACGCCGTCGCGTTCGCCGGCGTCTCGAAGTACCCCGCCCGCGTCAAGTGCGCCCTCCTGAGCTGGATGGCGTGGAAGGACGCGACCGCCAAAGCCCTCTCCGAGGAGGCGAAGACCGCATGACCGAGAACGCAAGCGCCGCGGAGACCGTTGAGGCGCCCGCCGCGGCCCTCAAGCCGGCCTCCGAAGAAGAGGTCCGCGAGGCCCTGTACGACGTCGTCGACCCCGAGCTGGGCATCGACGTCGTCAACCTCGGCCTGATCTACGGCATCCACATCGACGACGCCAACATCGCCACCATCGACATGACGCTCACCTCGGCGGCCTGCCCGCTGACCGACGTCATCGAGGACCAGGCGAAGTCCGCCACGGACGGCATCGTCAACGAACTGCGGATCAACTGGGTCTGGATGCCCCCGTGGGGCCCGGACAAGATCACCGACGACGGCCGTGAGCAGCTGCGGGCGCTGGGGTTCAACGTCTGACGTTTCCCGGCCGCCGAGCCGCACACAACCAACCGATGGGGTACTACGCTGAGTAGTGCCCCATCGGCTTTTCCGGGGACGAGGACGGCGCGACGATGACGGCTGACGACGTCGGCCGGAGCGGTGCCACTGCCCAGACCCTGCTACTGGACCGCCGGGCCGAGCAACGGACGATTCACGACACCCTCACGGCCTTCGCGGCCGCTCCCAGCGCGCGGCACGGACCGCTGCTCTTCGCCGGCAGGCTGGGGCTCGGCAAGAGCACCCTGCTGGAGATGGTCCGGCAGGAGGCCCGGGAACTGGGCCTCACCCACCTCGATGCGTGCGGCTTCCCGCACGCCGGCCGGGCCTACCTCATGGCACGGCAGTGGTTCCTCGCCGAGGCGCGCCCCCTGCTGCTCCAGCCGCTGGAACGCAGCGTGCTGGGGCTGGAGACGCAGGGCCGGCTGGTCGACCGCGGCGTGAACAGCATCCTGCCCGCCCTGGAACGCGCGGACGCCTTCGACGCGCTCGACGCCCTCAGCAGCCGCGTGGCGTATCTGCGCGGCCCGCTCGTCCTGCTGCTGGACGACGCGCACTGGGCCGACCGGAATTCCGTCGACTGGCTGCACCGGCTCCTCAGACAGCAGCCGACGGCGCCGGTACTCGCCGTCCTGGCGTGCAGCCCCGAGGAACCCTCGCCCACCGAGCGCTCGCTCGGGGAACTGGCCACCCTGCCGGGCACCGTGCACAGGGAACTGCGTCCGCTCGCGTTCCCCGCCGTCCGCGCGCTGGCCGGCACGCTGTTGGGCGAAGAGCCCGACGCCGCGTTCAGCAGCGCGCTGTACCGGGCCACGGGGGGCGTGCCGCTCAGCGTCGTCGACACCCTGCGCAGGGCGGCGGCGGAGGGAGTGCGGCCCACCGCGAGCGCCGCCGGCCTGATCGACCAGTACGCGATGACCGGGATCGGGCAGGGGCTGCTGCCGCGGCTCGGCCGGCTCGGCCCGGCGCACCTCCGGATGGCGCAGGCAGTGGCGGTACTGGGCCCGAACGCCACCCTCAGCACGGCCGGACGCCTGGCAGGGCTCCCCCCGGCCAGGGCCGCCCAGAGCCTGGACCGGCTGCGCGACGCCATGGTCCTGGACCCCGAGCGGGTGCAGTTCGACCACCCGCTCTACGCCAAGGCCGTCTACGACGCGATTCCCAGTGGCGAGCGCGGTGGGCTGCACGCCCGGGCCGCCCGCCTGCTCACCGATGCCGGACACGGCCCCGAGGTGGCCGCCGTGCACGTCATGGCCGCTCCGCCGGACGGCGATCCCTGGGCCGTCGAGCAGCTGCGCGCCGCCGCCGCCCGGAGCCTGGCCGCGGGCGCTCCCGAGGACGCCGACCGGCTGCTGGCCCGCGCCCAGGACGAACCCCCGCCGTCCGGCCTCCTCGCCGACCTCCACTACGAGCGCGGCGTCGCCACCTACCCCATCGATCCACAGCAGTCGGCCGTCCACCTCCGGGCCGCGCTCGGCGACACCGGACCGCACGAAGCCGCCGTCCGGCTGCTGGCCAAGGCGCTCGCCCACGAGAACCGGCTCGCCGAGGCCGTCGGCCTGCTGGAGAAGGAGTACCGCAGGACCGGACGGCCCAGCAGCAGCCGGCAGCGGCTGATGGCCGAGTGCTTCCTGTGGAGCGCGTTCTGGGAGGAGGAAGGGGACGCCGGCCCCCGCCACCGGCTGCTGCGCCGGCTGTGCGACCGGATCACCACCAGCACGCCCGAGACGCGCCGGCTGCTGATCCTCCGCGCCTGGTACGCCACGCTGCGGGGCGAACCGGTCGCCACCGCGCTGCGCGCCGTACGGCTGGGAACGGCTGTGGGCCTGGTGTGGACCGGTGACGACGGCGACTTCGACTGCGGTGTGCTGGCGGCGCTGGTGTACCTGTACTGCGGCCGCACCCGCCGCGCGGAGGAGATGCTCGACGCCGGCATCGCCGAACTGCGCGGCCGGAACTGGTCCGGCGGCCACCTCGCCCTCGCCCGCAGCTCGCGCGCCCTGGTCCTGCTGCACACCGGCCGGCTGGCCGCCGCCCAGAGCGAGAGCGAGCACGCGCTGGACATCGCCGCGGGGCTGCGCCCGATGACACATGCGCGGTGGTACGCCCTGAGCACCGCGATCAGCGTGCTGCTGGCCCGCGGCAAAACGGCGGAAGCGGCGGAGCTGAGCGCCCGCGAGCGGTTCACCGAGCCGTTCCCCTCGGCGGTCGTACTCCCCGCCCCGCGCTGCGTGCTGGCGGAGCTGCGGATCGCGCAGGGCCGCACCGCCGAGGCCGAGGCGCTGCTGACCGCGGTGCGCGAGCGGCAGACCGCCCGGCACGCGGAGAACCCCGCGGGGTGCCCGTGGCAGCCGCTGCTCGCGCTGGCCCTGAGGGGACGCGACCGGGAGGCGGCCCGCGCACATGCCTGGCAGGCGGTGGAGCGCGCCCGTGAGTTCGGTGTCCCGACGGCCACCGGAACGGCGCTGATCGCGGCCGGAATCGTGGCAGGAGGCGCGGACGGGCTGCCGCTGCTGGCGGAGGCCGTCGAACTGCTGCGGTCCACGGACGACGCGTACGCCTATGCCAGGGCCCTGACCGAATACGGGGACGCGCTGCGCAGGACAGGGCGGACGACCGAGGCCCGGGAGGTGCTGCGCACCGCACGGTCGGTGGCGTGCCAGGTCGGCGCCGAGGGGCTCGCCGAACGGGCGCTGGCCGCACGGCGGCTGGCGGGCGGACGGGAGCGGACACCGGTCGGCCCCGGGCTGGAAGGGCTGACCGAGCGGCAGGTCGAGGTGGGCGCCCTGGCCGCCGCCGGGCTGACCAACAGGGCCATTGCCACCCGCCTGAACATCACCGCGCACACCGTCAGCAAGCACCTCACGGAGATCTACAAGCACCTGGGTGTCACCCGCGAAACGCTGCGCGACCTGCCCTGGCCGCCCGTCGATCCCTGGTAAGCGGAACGTCCGCTTAAGAGTAGAGGGGGGTCGGTAATCGACGCCCCGCCTCCATATGCCGCACGCTCAGAACGTAGGGATCCGGCCGGACCGGCTCCGGGACGGCGGACCGGGCGAAGGGGGTTGGGCATGTGGCATCCATGGCGAGGAGCGGCGGCTCGCGGCAAGCGGGTCGGATGGGAAGAGAAGACGTACCGGAAGGGCCTGGACGCCGTGCGGCGCAATGATCCGGCCGTGGCCCGCAGGTACTTGGAACGGCTGCTGAGCGCCGCCGACGCGCCGTCCGCCGCCTGGTCCAGCAGCGCGGCGAGGGGGCTGTTCACCTTGGCGGGGCTGGACGCGGCCGAGGGCCTGCTGCTCACGGCGAGCTCGCGC
Source organism: Streptomyces sp. NPDC000151 (assembly GCF_040301705.1). Lineage (NCBI taxonomy): Bacteria > Bacillati > Actinomycetota > Actinomycetes > Kitasatosporales > Streptomycetaceae > Streptomyces > Streptomyces sp. NPDC000151. The sequence continues at coordinate 73,516 of NZ_JBEPFC010000008.1, forward strand.
TACGCCGCCAGTGCCGGCGTGCTGGAGAGCGCGCGGAACCGGGCCGAGCGGGACGGGGACGAGGAAGAAGCCTCCCTGCTCGCCGAGTTCCGCGACCTCGCGCGCTCGGTCGCGGGCGACCTGGCGGCGAACTGCGGTGTCGCGTTCCGCGGCTGAAGCAACAAGGAAGAGCAGGAGGGCCGAAGGAATGCTGGGCATATCGGCCGGCCGCTCGCCACATGTGCGCTGGCGGGGCGAGATTCGGCTGCGCAAGAGCGACAGGGGTGGCGAAGGCGGCTTCTCCCTGGATTCGGTACCCCCGTCGGCGACCGCCGTCGACGACGACCTGCGCATGTACCCGAGCGGCATCAGGGTCGCGACCGGCCGTTGTGTGGACCTGGGGCCGGGCGTCGTGGCTCCGCAGGCGGCCGTGGTCAGGAAGGCGCTGGCGGCCGCCTTCCCGGCCGCTCTCTGTCTCGTGCCCGTACGGCCCTTGGAGCGCTGGGTCGCCATGGTCACCCGCCGGGGCCGGATCGCCCTCGTGCGGCCCATGGCCGAGGACGCGCAGGTGGTGGTGGTCCTGGTCCAGGTATGGGAGTGACCGCGCCGGACAGTGCGGCGCACCATGTTGTGTACGCCCGTACGCATCGTTGTGTACGCTCGTACGTATGGCCTATGTGACGCTTGGCGCGGCAATCCTTGTGGAGGTGCTGGCCACGACGGCGATGAAGTACAGCGACGGGTTCACGAAGCTGTGGCCCTCGCTCGGCACCGCGGCGGGGTACCTGATCGCCTTCGTGCTGCTCGCGCAGACGCTGAAGACGATGAGCGTGGGGACCACGTACGCCATCTGGTCGGGGGCCGGGACCGCCGTGATCGCGGCGATCGGGATGCTGTTCCTCGGGGAGGCGGCGAACGCGGCGCGGCTGATCGGGATCGTACTGATCATCGTCGGCGTGGTCGTCCTGAATCTGGGCGGGGCGCACTGATGCCGCGGCGGTACGACCCCGAGCGGCGGCAGCGGATCATCGACGCGGCGATCCGGGTGGCCGAGGAGCGCGGCATCGGGGCGCTCAGCCACCGCGTGGTCGCCGCGGCGGCGGACGTGCCGCTGGGCTCGACGACGTACCACTTCGCCTCGCTGGACGACCTGCTGGTGGCCGCGCTGCGGCAGGTCTGCGGCGAGCCGGGGACCGCGGTGGAGAGCTGGACGGAGTACCTGGAGCGGGACGCGCCGCTCGCGGACCGGATCGCGGACCTGCTCCGGGCGTACATGGACGACAGCCGGCGCGGGAGGGTGCGGATGGAGTACGAGCTCTACCTCGCGGCGCTGCGGCGGCCAGCCCTCCAGGAGGTGGCCGCCGAGTGGCTGGACGGCACGCTGGAGGTGCTCGGCCGGTACACCGACCCCGGCACCGCGCGGACGCTCGGCGCGCTGATCGACGGGATGCTGCTGCAGCTGCTGCTCACCGACCGGCCGTTCGACCGCGCGGAGGTACGGGCCGAGGTGGCGCGGGTGGTCGGCGAGGAGCCCGTACCGGGCGGTCGTACGTCTGACCGCTGAGACCGGTTCGCCAGGCCGGGGGCCCGCCGGTTAGGTTTTCCGCATGACCGAAGCTACCTCCCGTACGACCGGCGCCGTCGCCGCCGGACTCGCCACCGTCGCCGCCGACGGCACCGTCCTGGACACCTGGTTCCCGGCGCCCGAGCTCGTCGCCGAGCCCGGCCCGGCCGGTACCGAGCGGCTGACCGCCGAGCGCGCCGCCGAACTGCTCGGCGAGGCCGCGCCCAAGGCGCTCGGCCCCGACGCCCGCCGCGGCGTGGAGATCGTGGCCGTGCGCACGGTCATCTCCTCCCTGGACGACAAGCCGCTGGACACGCACGACGTCTACCTGCGCCTCCACCTGCTCAGCCACCGTCTGGTGCAGCCGAACGTCCAGAGCCTGGACGGCATCTTCGGTCTGATGGCCAACGTCGCCTGGACCTCGCTCGGCCCCGTGGCCGTCGACCAGCTGGAGACCGTGCGGCTGAACGCCCGCGCCGAGGGCCTGCACCTCGCCGTGTACGGCGTCGACAAGTTCCCCCGGATGACGGACTACGTCGCCCCGGCGGGCGTCCGCATCGCCGACGCCGACCGGGTCCGCCTCGGCGCGCACCTCGCGGCCGGCACCACCGTCATGCACGAGGGCTTCGTCAACTTCAACGCCGGCACGCTCGGCACCTCCATGGTCGAGGGCCGGATCAGCCAGGGCGTCGTGGTCGGCAACGGCTCCGACATCGGCGGCGGCGCCTCCACCATGGGCACCCTCTCCGGCGGCGGCAAGGAGCGCATCCGCATCGGCGAGCGCAGCCTGGTCGGCGCGGAGGCCGGTGTGGGCATCGCGCTGGGCGACGAGTGCGTGGTCGAGGCGGGCCTGTACATCACCGCCGGTACCCGCGTGACCATGCCCGACGGCCAGATCGTCAAGGCCGCCGAGCTGTCCGGCGCCGACAACATCCTCTTCCGCCGCAACTCCACCACCGGCGTGGTGGAGGCCCGCCCGAACAACGCGGAGTGGGGCGGCCTGAACGACGTGCTGCACCACAACTGACGCGTACGGTGCGCCGGCCGACGGCCCGTGCGATCCGGAACCTCCGGATCGCACGGGCCGTCGGCGCTGTCAGTGGTCCCCGCTAGTCTTGCCGTATGCGTGATCTTGTGGCGGGGCTGGGGTACTGGGGCAAGGGGCAGCGCTGGGTCGCGCGGCACGGCCGGTGGTGGGGGTTCGGGCTGCTGCCCGCGCTGCTCACGCTCGTGCTGTACGCGGTCGCGCTGACCGGCTTCTTCTTCTGGGCGGACGACCTCGCGGCCTGGGCGACGCCGTTCGCCGACGGCTGGGGCTCGCCCTGGCAGGGGCTGCTGCGCGGGCTGTTCGTCGCGCTGCTGGTCGCGGGCGGCCTGCTGCTGTCCGTGCTGACCTTCACCGCCGTCACGCTGCTGGTCGGCGACCCGTTCTACGAGTCGCTGTCGGAGAAGGTGGAGGAGTCCGAGGGGGACTGCCCGGAGGGGCCCGGCCTCTCGCTGTGGCGGGAGATATGGATCGCGCTCAAGGACAGCGTGTACGTCCTGCTGCGCGCGGCCGGCTTCGGGCTGCTCTTCTTCCTGCTGGGATTCGTGCCGGTCATCGGCCAGACCGTGATCCCGGCCATCGGCTTCTGCGTCTCCGGCTTCTTCCTCACCCTGGAGCTGAGCTCGGTGGCCCTGCAGCGCCGCGGGATACCGGTGCGCGAGCGGCTGCGGCTGCTGCGCGGCCGCAAGGCGCTCGCCGTCGGCTTCGGCACCCCGCTCGTGCTGCTCTTCCTCGTGCCGTTCGTCGCCGTGGTCCTGATGCCGGGCGCGGTGGCGGGCGCGACGCTGCTGGCACGCGACCTGGTGGGGGAGCCGATACGGGAGCAGGGGCCCGAGGGCGGCGCGGGAGAGGCCCCCGCGCCGCACCCCGGATTCACGGCCTGACGCGCAGCACCTGCGGGTCGTGGTCGCTGGCCTGGTCGGCGAACTCGGCGTTGAGGTGCACGATGTCGTAGTCGGCGCGGGACAGCGCCGGGCTGGTCAGCACGTGGTCCAGCGCCTGGGAGTTGCCGTTGTAGACGTAGCCGTAGCGCTCGGCCTTCGGGAGCCGGTTCACCTGGTCGGTGAGGACGCCGCCCGCGGTGAGCTTCTTCAGCGCCGGGGAGAACTGGTAGTCGTTCAGGTCGCCCGCGACGATCACGGCGGCCTTCCGGTCGACGGCGAGCACGTCCGACACGAAGCCGTGCACGGCCTCGGCCTGGGCGGTGCGCTGGGCCTCGGAGGTGCGGGCCGGCGGCTGGAAGCGGCTGTCCAGGCCCTGGTCGCCGCCCTTGGAGTTGAAGTGGTTGGCGACCACGAAGACCGGCTTGCCCTGGAAGGAGAACTGGGCGGCGAGCGGCTTGCGGCTGTCCTTCCAGGCCGCGTTGGCCGGGTCGATGCGGCCGGGGGAGGCGGAGAGCGCCGGGCGGCCGTCCTTCTTCTCGACCTTCACCGGCGTCGTCGCGTCGCCGCCGGGCGTGTCCGTGAAGGAGACCCGCTCGGGGTTGTAGAGGAAGGCGACGCGGATGTTGCCGCCGGGCTGGCCGCCGTCCTGGTCGTCGGCCGGGTCGATCTGCCGCCACTCGTAGGCGGGGCCGCCCGCCTTCTTGATGGCGTCGGTGAGCTTCTTGAGCGTGGCGCCCGCGGTCACCACCGAGTCGTTCGTGGGCCCGTTGTCGTCCTGCACCTCCTCCAGGGCGACGACGTCGGGCGAGGCGAGGTTCTTCACCAGCGCCTCGGCCAGCCGGTCGAACTTGGCCTGCGCGGTCTTGGGCGAGAGGTTCTCCACGTTGTAGGTGGCCACCGAGAGCTCGTCCGCCGACTGCTTGCGGGTGGTCTCGCGGGCCGGCCCGTGGTCGGCGAGCGTGCCCAGGTCGCTCGCCTCGATCGTGTAGCCGCCGAAGTTGTCGTAGTCCAGCGGCCCGGCGGTGGTGCCGGTCAGCGCGTCGCCGACGTCGGCGACCGGGAAGGGCCGCTCGGCGAACGGGATCAGCGAGGTGATCTTGATCCGGCCGGGGTTCGGATCGGCGTACGAGCCATACAGCGTGCCGCCGCGTGCGGTGCGGTTGTGGCCGGACTCGGCGGTCACCCACAGCTCGTTGTGGGTGTTCGTGGGGCCGACGACCGGCGCGTCGGAGACCGCGACCCGCATGCCCTCCAGCGACTCGTAGCGGTCCAGCGCGTAGCTGCGGGGGCGCAGCTTCAGCGGCTCGATGTCCTTGCCGCCGTTGTCCGGGGCGTATCGATTCGGCACGGACCCGGGGGTCAGCGTGAACGCCGCGGGGAGACGATTCTTCGCCGAGCTCACCGTCCATTTCGCGCCAGTGATCTCGGTGACGGACTGCAGCCCGGCGTCCTTGCCGCCGGGGTAGTACTCGCTGACCGTGCCGGTCACCTCCACCGCGTCCCCCACGGCGACCTCGGGGGTCTGCTTCCCGGTGAAGACGAAGACGGCCTCGCTGGTGGCCGGGTCGCGGTCCGGCTGCGGGTCCTGGAACCAGAAGCCGCGCGCGGACCCGAAGGCCCGTACGGCGGTGACGACGCCCGGCACCCCGGCGACCTGCTTCCCGGCCAGCGGGGATATTCGGGTACCGCCCTGGATGTCGTGGATCCTGGCGTCGGCCGCCGCGGCGGACTGCGGGACGGCGAGCAGGCCGGCGGCGAGGGCCGCGGCGGCTGCCGAGGCGAGCGTGAGCGGTCTGCGGAGCGTTCGGCGGGACGGCATGGTGGCCTCCGGAAGCGTGGGGAAACGAGGGAGGAACTGCGTATCGGAGACGGTCCGCTACGCGCGTCAATCTCTTGTGTGCCGCCGGTAGTTGTCAATACTCGCCCGGTGCACGGCGCCGGGCGGGCCGGTGAACCGCCCGTCAAGGTGGACCGGGCGGGCCGGTGAACAGCCCGGGATCATCACGATTCCGTCTACGCTTGGCGACGCACCAGCAGTAGTCCGCCCGAGGAGCTGAACCTTAGATGTCCGACGAGCGCCCCACCCTTCCCCCGGTGCGGCTGCACCCCGAAGCGGAGCTGGCCAGGGACGCGCTGAGCGCCCCCCTCTTCGCCCGAGCGGCGAAGCTCGCCCGCTGGGCCGAGCGCGAGGTACCGGTCGGCGTCGGCGGCGACCTCCTCGAAGAGCAGCTCGCCGAGGCCGCCGTCCACCTCGGCCTGGCCGTCGACGAGGACGGCACCGGCTACGCCGCCGAGGCGTGGCAGCTGGCCGTGGACACCGGCCTGGTCGAGATCGACGAGCACGCGGGCGAGGACGAGGACCTGCCCGACGGCGCCCCCTCCGGCACCGCCACGCCCGGCGAGGAGCTGCGCCTGCTGACCGCCGGCAGCCCCCAGGACGTGCTGGCCATCTGGCTCGGCGGCATGGAGACCGTACTGGCCGACGCCGCGGCGCCCGACCTCGGCGACCTCGTGGAGCAGATCGCCGAGGGCGGCGAGCTGGACCTGGACTCCATCGACTGGAATCCGGAGGACGAGGCCGAGCTGCTGGACGGCATCCTCGGCAACCTCTACATGCTCTGCGCGCTGGCCGAGGACCCGGAGCAGAGCGTGCCGCTGCCGGCGCTCGCCGCTTCCATGATCGTCCCGGCCGACATGGACGAGCCCACCGACGACATCCTCGAAGAGGTCTCCGAGGCGATGATGCGCCTGGACGACCAGTTCCGGGTGCTGGAGCCGATCGGCCTGGTCGCGTACCAGCCGGTGGACGAGGCGCTCATCGAGGAGCTGGACGAGGACGGCGAGACCGTACGGTCCGCCGAGCCGCTGGAGGAGGAGGACGTCAGCCGGTACGGCATGGTCCGGCTCACCCCGCTCGGCATGTACGCGGTCCGCGCGCGGATGCTGGACGCGGGCGTCGAGGCCCCGGCCGTCGGCGACCTCGCGGGCAAGGGCGCCGACGTGCTGCTCGGCGCGCTGCCCGACTACCCCGAGACGCTGGCGCAGGCCGAGTCCGAGCAGTGGCTCGCGGCCCGCGACGGCCTGACCGCGGCCCGGGACCTGCTGGCCGCCGCGCGCGGCGACGACGACCGGGCGCCGCAGCGCCGGCTCGCCTGCCAGCAGACCCTGTCGCTGGTCGGCCCGGAGGCCGAGCCCGCGCTCCGCGAGGTACTGGACGACCGGCAGCTGGGCGGGCTGGCCCGGGTCTGGCTGGCCGAGCACGGCGCGGCCGGCATCCCCGAGCCCTCCCAGGAGATGATCTTCTGGCTGACCGTGGACACCCTCGCGGCGCAGCTGGGCACCGCCGACGAGGACGCGGCAGAGCTGCGGGACCTGGTCGAGGGGCTGGTCGGTCAGCACACCGGCTTCTTCGACGCGGTCTGGCGGGTCGACCACCCGGCCACCGCCGACGTCCTGGAGGCGATGGGCCGGCTGCACCCGGACAAGAAGGCGGCCAAGGAGGCCCGCAAGGCGGCCTTCAAGGCCCGCTCCAAGAAGGACGGCTGACGGCCCGTCGGTACTGGGTGGTCCCGGCGGGCCGCCGGTCCGTCGGGGCCCTCAGCACAAGTACTGCGTCGTGTGCGGGAAGGACGCGGACTGGCCGTTGAAGCCGTACGTACCGCGGTAGGACAGCGGCACCTGGAACTGGCCGACGACCGTCATGCTCTGGGCACAGGTGCCCGATCCGCCGGGGCGTGCGGCCCGCAGCACCAGCCGGGGGCCGAGCTCGCCGCCGGTGATGTCCCACGGGGCGCCGCAGATGCCGGAGGTGATCCGGCCGCCGGTGACGACGTGCGGGTAGGTGTTGGGGTTGTAGGTCACCTCCATGTCGAAGGTGAGCGCTCCGTTGTTGAGCCGCATCTTCGCGGTGACCCGCAGCGCCTCGGCCGATACGTCGCGCTGCGCGGCGAAGGCCTCGTCGCGCGTCTTGACCTCGGAGCCCTGGGCGTTGATGAACCGGTGCTCCCGCCCCTGGCCCTGCTTCCTGGCTGCGCTCGTCATGGCTTCGCTCCCCGTCAGGCCAGTTGCTCGGCGATCTCGACGCGCAGCAGCGCGCGGACGTTCTCGATGTGGTTCGCGATCGTGACCTGCTGCGACCCCGCGAAGAGCAGCCCGACGGCGACATTGTCGACCGAGGTGATCAGGGAACCGGAGTCCCCGCCTGCCGACATGTTGGTGGTGATGATCTGGTCCTTGAAGCGCGCGGTGCCGGCCGTGCCGTACGAGACGTCGATGGTCGCGTCGGTGGAGAGGATCCGGCCGATCGTCAGGTTGGTGGTCCGGCCGACCTTCTTCACCCGGTCGCCCACCGCCACCTGTGTCTTGCGCCGCCAGGCCCGCGGCGGGCCGTTGAAGTACTGCTGGCGGGTGGCGTCGTGGAACTCCACCTTCGCCAGCGCCGCGTCCACGATGTTGTTCTGCTGCGTCAGCGGGACCTGCGGCGCGAACTGGATCGCGACGAAGCGGGTCAGCGTGCCGATCCGGTCGGCCGGGTCGAGGCCGCCGTCCGCGGGGCCGGGCTGCACCACGGGGGTGCCCAGCGGCGCCCGGTTGGCGTCCGCGAGCACGTGGTTGTTGCTCATGATGTAGTACGTCGCCGGGATGCCGGTGCCGGGCTCCGGCGGGTTGATCTGCGCGTCGGGCAGCAGGTCGTAGACCACGCTGCCGAGCGTGCCCGCGGTGATCCGCACGCTGCCGACCGAGAAGCCGGCCGGGCACGGGCGGATCTTGCGGGTGAGGCGCTGCGGCTCGGCGGCCGTGCGGAGCCGGCCGAGTTCCCGGCCCAGCTCGTCCAGCAGCGGCCGGTCCAGCAGTGAAGTACCGCCGTCGGGGCCGAAGCCGGACTGCTCCTCCGTGCCGCCCGGTGCGGTGAGGCGGGGGTGCTGGGCCGCGACGTGGCCGACGGCCACCACGTCCGTCGGCGTGCCGTCGTCCATCTCGTGCGGGACCACGTCCCGTTCGGACAGCACCGACTCGGGGACCTTCTGGGTCACGAAGACCAGGACCGCTTCCTCGCCCGTCGGCTCGCCGCCCGTCCACTTCACGCCGTGGCCGAAGCCGACGACGTTGGCGAGCGGGTGCTGCGGGTTCATGAAGTCCGCCAGCGCCTGTTGGCGTGCGGTGTCAGGGACCTGTCCGCCGGTGGGGCCGCGCATCATCTCGGGCTGGTTCACACCAGACCACCTCTTCCCCGGTGGGCGACCCGGCGCCCGGCCGTGCGCGCGCCGGGCAGGCGGGCGACGGCTCCCGGGGCGGGGACCGCGTGTGCGTGGGTAGGCACTGTCTATTGCCGGGCAACGCGGCGGTCAAGGCGGAAAGCCAGAAATCTTGTAGTTGGCGGTGGGATGCCGTGGATGACCTTCTTTGCCATGGTTCTCCGTCGTGCGGAGAAACGGTTCCTGGACGTCGTGTCCCGTTCAACTGGTGTTCGGCGACGCACGGGAACGTGTGCCGCGCAGACACAGGGGACTAGGAACCGGCCATCTTGGAGACGACAATGCCGCTCACCCGCAGGGACTTCGCCAAGCGCTCCGCGTACACCGGCGCCGGAGTGGCGCTGGCCGGCAGCGTCGGGGTGCTGGCCACCGCGCCCGGCGCCGTCGGCGCGGAGGCGCAGCACGTTCCCGCAGGTCAGGACGGCGCGCGCCTCGGCTACGGCCCGCTGATCGAGGACCCGAAGGGCATTCTCGCGCTGCCCGCCGGCTTCAGCTACAAGATCATCACCCGGACCGGCGTCACCAAGCTGGAGAGCGGCGAGTACACGCCCTCCAACCACGACGGCACCGCCACCTTCGAGGGTCAGCGCGGCGCGACCCTGCTCGTGAACAACCACGAGCTCAAGGGTCCGCGCGCCGACTGGCCGCACCCGGTGCCGCTCACCCGGGGCCACGTCTACGACCCGGCCGCGTCCGGCGGCTGCACGGTCGTCGAGGTCGCGCACGACGGCTCGCACGTGAGCGAGTGGGTGGGCATCGCCGGCACCTCCACCAACTGTGCGGGCGGCCGCACACCTTGGGGCACCTGGCTGTCCGGTGAGGAGACCGAGGACAAGGCCGGCGACCACGGCATGACCAAGGATCACGGGTACGTCTTCGAGGTCGACCCGTACGACCAGAAGGCCAACCGGGACCCCAAGCCCGTCAAGGCGTTCGGCCGGTACCCGCACGAGGCCGTCGTCGTCGACCCCAAGCGCGGTCATGTCTTCCTCACCGAGGACGCCTCCGGCCCGAACGGCCTGCTCTACCGCTGGACCCCGCCGCAGGGCTTCAAGCACGGCCGCGGGCAGCTGCGCACTCTGGCCGACAATGCCGGTGTGCTCGCCGCGTTCAAGTGCTTCGACTCCGGCGGCCGCTTCGTCGACGACCTCTCCCGGGCGACCGAGCCCGGCACCGTCTACGGCGTGGACTGGGTCGAGGTCCCGGACCGGGACGCCCGCACCACTTCGGTGCGCAAGCAGTTCAAGGACGGCGAGGTCACCCGCGCCCGCAAGCTGGAGGGCATGTGGTGGGCGGACGGCGGCGTGTACGTCGTCTCCTCCTTCGCCCGCGAGGAGAGCCCGGTCCAGCACGACGGCCAGGTGTGGTTCTACAACCCGGCGCGCCGCACGCTGACCCTGAAGGTCCGCTTCGGCGTCAACCCGCACCCCGAGCAGGACGGCGCCTTCGACGGCCCCGACAACATCAGCGTCTCGCCCTACGGCGGGCTGATCATCGCCGAGGACGGCGAGGGCGTGCAGCACCTGTTCGGCGCCACCGAGGACGGCCGGACCTACCCCGTCGCGCGCAACGAGCTGAACATCGGCACCGCGGAGGAGCCGGAGTACAGCGAGTTCACCGGGCCCGTCTTCTCGCCCGACGGGAAGACCCTGTTCGCCAACATCCAGGAGCCGGGCATCATGCTCGCGATCACCGGTCCTTGGCGGCGGCAGCGCTGACCGGTCGCCCGACCGGCCGGGCCGGGGGGAGCCCGGCCCGGCCGGATCAGCCGGTTTCCGGGCTCTCCGGCCGGTCGGCGGTGAGCACGTAGTAGTCCAGCAGCCCCTTCTCGTACGCGGTCAGGAACCGGCGCGGCCACAGGTCGCGCAGCTCGGGGACCTGGCCGAGGTACCGGTCGTACGCGGCCCACACCGATTCCCCGATCGTCCGGATCCGCAACTCCGACAGCCCGGCCGCCGCCAGCGTGGCGGTCACGTCGTCCGCCACGTGGGCGAGGTCCAGGCCGTCGGCGTAGGTGGGCAGCAGTCCGGGCAGCGCGCGGGCGGCCTCCTGGTGGGTGGCCAGGAACGTCGTCAGCACCAGCCGGCCGCCCGCGCGCAGCACCCGCGCCGCCTCGCGCGCGAAGCCGGGCACGTCGGGGAAGTGCTGGGCGGCCTCGACGGAGAACAGGCAGTCCACCGAGGCGTCCGGCAGCGGCAGCCGCTCGGCCGCGCCGCGCCGGTAGTCCAGCCGCCCCGGGTGCGCGTCGCGTACAGCGGCGTTCCGCTCCCGTGCCCGGGCGACCTGGTCCGGATGCACGTCCACCCCCAGGACCGAGCCGAAGCCGTACTCGCACAGGGCGAGGGCCGAGCCGAGCCCCAGCCCGCAGCCGACCTCGACGGCGTCCTGCCCCTCCGTACGCTCGAACGCGCGCAGGACCAGTCGGTACAGCTCCTGCTCCGTACGGATCCGGTCGCCTTCGGTCAGCGGACCGTCCTTCGGCGCGTCCGCCCAGTACCCGAAGTTGATGAACCCACCGGCGAACGCGGGCACATGACTGAGGTCGAAGGTCCCGTAGATCTCGTCGACAGGGGCGGGGACGGGCGCGGGGGAGGGGGCGGGGACTTCGGGTGGCTGGTCGGCGGGCATCCGGGCTCCTCGCGTGCGGCCGGGCGGACGCCGGGACGCCGGGGCGGCCCGCCGGACGTCCGGAATCCTGGGCGGCGGAAAACGTTGTACGGAAGGTGAACTCGACGACAGCGGCCCCACGATTCTCGGTCCTGGACCGGTCCCGCACCAGAGCCGGACGGCCGCAGGCCGAAGCCCTCCAGGAAACCGTGCGCTTCGCCCAGCAGGCGGAGAAGCTCGGCTACCACCGCTTCTGGGTCTCCGAGCACCACAGCGTGCCGGGTGTGGCCGGTTCCGCGCCCACCGTCCTCGCCGCGGCCGTCGCCGCGGCCACGGAGCGGATCCGTGTCGGTACCGGCGGCGTGATGCTGCCCAACCACCGGCCGCTGGTCGTCGCCGAGCAGTTCGGCGTGCTCGCCTCGCTCTTCCCCGGCCGGATCGACATGGGCCTGGGCCGCTCGGTCGGCTTCACCGACGGCATCCGCCGGGCGCTGGGCAGCGGCAAGGACGCCACGGCGGACTTCGGCGCCCGGCTCGCCGAGCTGACCGGCTGGTTCACCGGCACCCAGACCGCCCACCCGCAGGTCCACGCCCGGCCCGCCGAAGGACTGACCGTCCCCGCGTTCGTGCTGGCCACCGGGGCGGGCGCGGACATCGCCGCGGAGGCCGGGCTCGCGCTGGTGATCGGCGACGTGCGCGGCCGGGAGGCGCTGGTGCGTGCCGTCGAGCGCTACCGGGCGGCCTTCCGGCCCTCCCCGCTCTGGGAACGGCCGTACGTCGTCGTCTCCGCGACCGTCGCGGTGGCCGCCACCACGGAGGAGGCCCGCCGGCTGCTGCTCCCGGAGGCGTGGTCGATGGCGTACTCCCGGACGCACGGGGTCTTCCCGCCGCTGGAGCCGGCCGAGGCCGTACTCGCCCGCGAGTCCACGATGACCGCCAAGGAGCGGCAGCTCTACGAGGCGGCGCTGGCCGGCCAGATCCACGGCACGGAAACCGAGATCCGCCCGGCCGTCACCGACCTGCTCGCCACCACAGGCGCCGACGAACTACTGGTCACCACGAGCACGTACGACCGCGCCGCGCAGCTCGACTCTTACCGACGGCTGGCGGCGGTGGCCGAGCTGGGTCGCGGGGTCGCTCAACCCGTGACGTAGCTGCCGGCACCCAGGACCGTGCGCAGGCGGCCCTCCTTACGGAGCTGAACGACGGCCTTCTGGACCGTCGACTGGGTTACGCGGTACTCAGCGGCCAGCGTGACCGTGCCGGGGAAGCGTTCACCAAGGTCCCACTCTCCGGCATCGAGACGACGGCGGAGGTCAGCGGCCACTTGCGGCCAGACCGGCACTGAGCGATCAAGGTCCATACCTACAGCGTGCGCGGAGCCGCGTCAGCGTGCTACCGCGTAACCGCGATACCGCGTAAGGTTGGGCCCGAAAGGGCCCCGGCGGCCGGATCGCACCCGGCCCCGGGGCATGGCCGACGCTACGAAGGAGCGACGACATGGAGACCCTACGACGGCTGCCGTGGACCGAGGAAGGGCGGGCGGCCTACGTGCCGTTGGGCGACGGCATCGTGAATCACCTGGCCGATGTCATGGAGGCCGAGATCCTGGGCACGGCGAAGGCCGACGTGTCCCGGGCTCGCGCGCTGGTCGGCGACTCGGCAGCCTCCAGGACGGAACTGTGCAGGGCCGTCCAGTACCTGGCTTGTGCGGTCGAGGACGCTGCCCTCGTCGCCGACCTCCGTGCGGAGCGACTCGCCTCCGTCAGAGCGCCTGGGCGGCCGGTTTGACCATGCCGCGGACCGTGCGGGAGTCGACGAACTCGCCCAGGGCCGTCATCTCCCACTCGCCGCTGTACTGCCGGATCAGCTTGGCCATCAGTACGCCCGTCCGCTTCTCCGAGCCGGTCAGGTCGAAGCGGACCAGCTCCTCGCCGGACTGGGCGTCCAGCAGGCGGCAGTACGCCTTGGCGACGTCGGTGAACTTCTGGCCCGAGAAGGAGTTCACCGTGAAGACCAGGCCCGTGACCTCCGGGGGGAGGCCGCCGAGGTGGACCGTGATCGCCTCGTCGTCGCCCGCGCCCTCACCCGTGAGGTTGTCCCCGGAGTGCTGGATCGCGCCGTTGAGGATCGCGAGCTTGCCGAAGAAGCAGTTGTCGATCTTTTTGCGGTCCGGGCCGTACGCGATCACTGACGCGTCGAGGTCGATGTCCTTGCTGCGGAACGCGGGCTCCCAGCCGAGGCCCATCCGGACGGAGGAGAGCAGCGGTTGGCCGCCCTTGACCAGGGAGACGGTCTGGTTCTTCTGGAGGCTGACGCGGCCCTTGTCGAGGTTGATCTTCCCCGCACTGGCGGGGGACGGTGCCGGGGCCGGCGGCGGCGCGGGGGTGCCCAGGGAGCCCGGGGCGCCGGGGACGGCGGTCGGCGGGGCGAGCGGGGCGGGGGCGCCGGTGGGCGGGCCCCACTGGCCGGCGCTCGGCGCGCCCGGGTGCGGCGGCGCCGGGGGCGTGGCGGGCTGCTGCGGCGCGACGGGCGCCGCGACCGGCGCCGCGGGCTCCTCGACGCTGACGCCGAAGTCCGTGGCGATGCCCGCCAGGCCGTTCGCATAGCCCTGGCCCACCGCGCGGACCTTCCAGGCGTCGCCGCGGCGGTACACCTCGACCACCACCAGGGCGGTCTCGGAGCCCAGCTGGGGCGGGGTGAACGTGGCGAGCACGCTGCCGTCGTCGGCGCTGCGGACCGTCGCCGTCGGCTCCGTGCCGGCGAAGGTGGCGCCCGGCGCGTCGAGGCTCGCCGTGACGACGATCTTGTCGATGCCGGGCGGCACGGCGGCGGTGTCCACCGTGATCGTGTCGCCGCCGCCGCTCGTGCCCGCGGTGTGGGTCACGCCCGGACCGCTCGGTTGGTTGTAGAAGACGAAGTCGTCGTCGGAGCGGACCTTGCCGTCGGGGGTCAGCAGCAGGCCCGACACGTCCAGCCGCACGGGAGCGGTGACGTCCACCGCGACCCGCGCTGCGGAGAGCGGGAGATTCGAGCCAGGAGTCATAGCGGTCATGCCCCCAGTAACGACCGGCACCGCTTTACGGTTCCATTACCCGCTCGATCCTCCGCCGGCCGTGGGACGCGCGCCTCAGTACCGAGGCGCGCCGTATCAGTTCCGGGCGCGGGAGTTCCCGAAGAGCAGCCGGTAGATGATCAGCAGGACCAGGGCGCCGGCGATGGAGGCGACCCACATGGCCGGGTCGAAGAAGTCCTTCGGTATCGGGCGGTCGAGGAACTTCGTGGAGAGCCAGCCGCCCACGAAGGAGCCCACGATGCCGGTCAGGGTGGTGCCGACCAGGCCGCCCGGGTCCCGTCCAGGCAGCAGGACCTTGGCGATGACGCCGGCGACCAGCCCCAGTACGAGCCAGCTGACGATGCCCATGATGGTGTTCCTCGTTCCTGCAAGGGGTTGTTACGCCTTCAAGGACGCGAGGACACCGCCCGAAGTTCCGTGCGGTATGCCACCACCGGCCACGACCAGCCGACACCGGCCGCCATCGGCCACCGACGGGCGGCGGACCTCAGTACGGCCAGATCGGCGGGTCCGTGCAGAACGCGCCGCCCAGGTGCGCGTGTTCGGGGTTCTCCGGGTCCAGCTCGCCCTGCGCGGCGAGGAGTTCGGCGGCGTACTCCTCGGAGTCGTCCTGCGGCTCGTAGCCGAGCGCGCGGGCGCTGCTCAGGTCCCACCACAGCCGGGTGTTGGCGGAGGAGCCGTAGACGACGGTGTGGCCGACCTCCTCGGCGGTGAGGGCCGCGTGGAGGAGCCGGGCGCAGTCGGCGGGGCTCATCCAGATCGACAGCATCCGCACGGACGTGGGGCGCGGGAAGCAGGACCCGATGCGGACGGAGACGGTCTCCATGCCGTGCAGGTCCCAGTAGAGCGCGGCCAGGTCCTCGCCGAAGCCCTTGGACAGCCCGTAGAAGGTGTCGGGGCGGCGCGGGGTGTTCACGGATATCGCGGCCGAGCCGTCGCGCGGGCGCGGCGTGAAGCCGACGGCGTGGTTGGAGGAGGCGAAGACGATCCGCCGCACGCCTTCCTCGCGCGCCGCTTCGTAGAGGTGGTACGTGCCCTCGATGTTGGCCTTCAGGACCTTCTCGAAGGAGGACTCCAGGGAGATGCCCGCGAGGTGGATCACCGCGTCGACACCGTGCACCGCCTTGCGCAGCGCCTCCCGGTCGGCGAGGTCGGCGACGATCGCGTCCGGCTCGCCCTCGATGGGCAGGCGGTCGAAGAGCCGCAGTCGGTAGCCGTACGAGGGCAGTAGTTCGCGCATCAGGGTGCCGAGGCCGCCGGCGGCTCCGGTGAGCAGGACGGTGCGGGGTGCGGTCATGGGCGTCAACGTAAAGAAGGGACGTGCTCCGGTCAAGATGGTGGACGGGTAAGGGCTCTTGACCCGCAGAGTGCGCTGTTTTAGCGTCGTCGCGTTCACTCACATGGACACCGGCCATGGATGCGTCTGCACAGCGTCTGTGTACGCGTCTCTGCGGTTGTGGTTCTTCGAAGGGATCTCGATGCGCGCCGCCGCCTTTCTCTACCCGTGGGACGTCGTCGGGGACCCGGACGCCGCGCGGCGCATCGCCGGGCTCGGCGTCGGGCAGGTCACCCTCGCCGCCGCCTACCACTCCACCCGCGCCCTCACCCCGCGCCACCCGGAGCACCGCGTCGTCACCGCCCGGCACTCCGCCGTCCTCTACCCGCCGTCCCCGGGGCGTTGGGCCGGCCGTGCGCTGCGCCCGTATGCGCAGGACTGGGTATCGGGGCCCGACCCGTACGCGGCGGCCGCCCGGGCGCTCACCGACGCGGGCCTGGAGGTGCACTCCTGGGTGGTGCTGGCGCACAACTCCCGGCTGGGCGCCGAGCACCCGGAGTCCGTCGTCCGCAACGCCTACGGGGACGCCTACCCCTGGGCGCCCTGCATCGCACGCCCCGAAGTGCACGACTACCTCGTCACCCTGGCCGCCGAGGCCGCCGTACGGCCCTGCACCCGCGGCACCGAACTGGAGTCCTGCGGCTGGTACGGCCTCGCCCACCTGCACGCGCACGACAAGACCGGCGGCGTCGGCCTCAGTGGCGCGGCGCAGTACCTGATGTCGCTGTGCTTCTGTACGGAGTGCCGGCAGGGGTACGCGGCGCTGGGCGCCGACCCCGAAGAGCTGCGCCGCGCCGTGGTGCGCGCGCTGGCCCCGGTGTGGGCGGGCGGCGGCGCCGGGGGAGCGGGTGACCGTGCGGGGGAGTGGGCCGAGGTGGCCGAGGCGCTCGGCAAGGAGTACACGGCGGTGGTCGCGGGCTGGCGGGACCGGGCCGCCGCGCGGCTGCAGCGCGACGCCGTGGCCGCCGTACGGGCCGCCGCCGGGCCCGACTTCCGCGTCCTGCTGCACGCCGACCCCGCACCGCACCGCTGCGGCGCCAACGCGGGCGTCGACCCCGAGCGGATCTTCGACCACGCGGACGGGGTGGTCGTGCCGTGCACCGGGAGCGCGTCGGACCGTGCCGCGGCGCTGGCGCCGTTCACGGGGCGCGGCGTCCGTGCCGCGAACTTCACGGTCGTCCGGGGCATGGGCGGCAGCCCGGACACGCTCGCGGCCGACGCCGCCCACGCGGCCGCGTCCGGCGCCGACGAGCTGCGGCTGTACCACGCGGGCCTGGCGTCCGACGTGGACCTGGAGGAGGTCCGTACGGCCCTCACGGAGCTGAGCGGCTCCGGCGCCTGAGCGGCCACGGCCGCGCAGAAGGCAGAAGGCGGAAGTACTACAGGCGGCGCGTCGCCAGCGTCAGCCGGTCCCGGGCGTCGAAGAGCGCGTCCTTGACCATCTGCTCGTGGGCCGGGGTGAGCCGGGCGACCGGCACCGAGCAGCTGATGGCGTCGCGGGCCGGCGTGCGGTACGGGATCGCCACCCCGAAGCAGCGCAGCCCGAGGGTGTTCTCCTCGCGGTCCACGGCGTACCCCTGCTCCCGTACCGCGTGCAGCTCCTCGATCAGCGCTTCGCGGTCGGTGGTGGTGTGCTCGGTGAGCGAGGGAAGCGTCTCCGGGAGCATCTTGCGCACCTGCTCGTCGGTGTGCGTGGCGAGCAGGGCCTTGCCGAGGGACGTGGAGTGCGCGGGCAGCCGGCGGCCGACGCGGGTGAACGGGCGCAGGTAGTGCTGCGACTGACGGGTCGCCAGGTAGACGACGTTGGTGCCGTCCAGGCGGGCCAGGTGGATGGTCTCGGTGGTGTCGTCCGAGAGCCGGTCCAGGGTGGGCCGGGCGGCGGCCACGACCTCGTCGCCGTCGATGTAGGACGTGCCGACGAGCAGGGCGCGCACCCCGATGCCGTACCGCGTGCCGGTGGCGTCCGTCTCCACCCAGCCGAGGTCGACGAGCGTGCGCAGCAGCATGTAGAGGCTGGACTTCGGATAGCCGACGGCCTCCTGGACGGAGGCGAGGCTGTGCATCCCGGGGCGGCCCGCGAAGTACTCCAGCAGTTCGACCGTCCGCACCGCGGACTTGACCTGTGATCCCCCGGTCTCGGCAGCCGGCATCGCCCTTGACCCCTCAGTTCGGACAGTCATAGAGTCCCAGAGTATTCATACTCCGGGACGAAGTTCAGTATATCGAACAACGCCCGGACTGCAGAAGTACTCGGCCCGGGAGGAATGCACGGTGGCAGCACCAGTCTGGAGTGTCGACCCCCGCAGCGGGAAGCAGCGCGAGGAGGTTGCGGCCGAGGCCACGGCCGAGGAGGTCGACGCGACCGTACGCGCCGCGCACGAAGCCCGCGGCTCGCTCGCCGACCGGACCGTGCGCGCCGCCTTCCTGCGCCGCGCCGCCGACCTGCTGGACCAGGCGGGCGAGGCGGTCATCGAGGCCGCCGACGCCGAGACCGCGCTCGGCCCGGGCCGCCTCACCGGAGAACTGACCCGGACCACCTACCAACTGCGCGCGTTCGCGGACATCGTCGACGAGGGCGCCTTCCTCGACGTGCACATCGACCACGCGAACCCGCAGCTCGCCCCGCCCCGCCCCGACCTGCGGCGCTACAAGATCCCGCTGGGTGTGGTCGCGGTCTACTCCGCCTCCAACTTCCCGCTGGCCTTCTCGGTGCCCGGCGGCGACACCGCCAGCGCCCTGGCCGCGGGCTGCCCGGTCGTCGTCAAGGCGCACCCGGACCACCCCGCCACCTCCGAGCTGTGCGCGGCCCTGCTGCGCCGCGCCGCCGCCGAGACCGGCCTCCCCGAGGCCGTGGTCGGCCTGGTGCACGGCTTCGACGCGGGCGTGGAGCTGGTCCGCCACCCGCTCGTCTCCGCCGCCGGCTTCACCGGCTCGGTACGCGGCGGCCGCGCGCTGTACGACGCGGCGGCGGCCCGCCCGCACCCGATCCCCTTCCACGGCGAGCTCGGCAGCCTCAATCCCGTCGTGGTCACCCAGGACGCCGTCGAGGAGCGCGCCGAGCAGATCGGCGCGGGCCTGGCCGGCGCGATGACGCTGGGCGTCGGGCAGTTCTGCGTCAAGCCGGGCCTGGTGCTGGTGCCCGAAGGCGCGGCCGGCGACGGGCTGGTCAAGGAGCTCACCGCCAAGGTCAGCGACACCGAGTCGGGCGTGCTGCTCGACCACCGGATGCGGGACGCCTTCCTCGCGGGGGTGCAGGCCCGCGCCCAGCTCCCCGACGTGGAAGCCCCGGTGACGCCCGGCGCGGGCGGCGAGCACACCGTGTCCGCCGGCTTCCTCACCCTGCCCGCGGCCCGGCTGGCCGCCGACGGCCCGCACGACCTGCTCCTGGAGGAGTGCTTCGGCCCGGTGACCGTCGTCGCGCGGTACGCCGACGACGCCGAGGCGACCGCCGTCCTCGGCCGGCTGCCGGGCAACCTCACCGCCACCCTGCAGCTCTCCACCGCCGAGGGTGCGGGCGAGGGCCGCGGCGGCGAACTGCTCGCCGAGATCACCGCCCTCGCCGGGCGCGTCGTGGTCAACGGCTGGCCCACCGGCGTCGCCGTGTCCCCCGCCCAGCACCACGGCGGCCCCTACCCGGCGACCACCTCCACCTCCACCTCCGTCGGCGGCACGGCCATCGAGCGCTGGCTGCGCCCGGTCGCCTACCAGGACACCCCGCCCGCGCTGCTGCCGCCCGAGCTGCGCGAGGAGAACCCGCTCGGCCTGCCCCGCCGGGTCGACGGCGTCCGCGAGGCGTAGCCGGACGGACGGGACACGACACCGTGCGGAATGCCGCGAGCGGCCCGGACCTCACCGTCCGGGCCGCTGCCCCGCGTGACCTCGACGCGCTGGCCGCGCTGCACTCCGGGGCGCGCGCCCGGTACTTCAGCGCCCGGCTGCCCGAAGCGCTCCTGGACACGCCCGCCGAACGTGCCCGTTCGCGCGAGACCTGGGAGCGGGCCCTGGCCTGCCCGGTGACGACGGTGCTGTGCGCCGAGCGGTCCGGCGCGCCGGTCGGCGTCGCCGCGTACCGGCCCGGCAAGGACGTGCCCCCGGACGGCGTCGAGCTGAGCCAGCTGCACGTCGATCCGGGCCACTGGCGCAGCGGCGTCGGCAGCGTGCTGCACGACGCCTGCGTCGCCGCCTGGCACGCGGCGGGCCACCCCCTCGCCCGGCTCCAGGTGTACTGGCACAACCGCCGGGCCCGCGACTTCTACGCCCGGCACGGCTGGCGGCCGGACGAGGGCCGCCGCCCGGCCCCCGACGACACCCACCTCAGCCTGGCGCTCACGCTGACTGCCGGCGCGCGATGAGCTGGAGCCGGCGTACGGAGTGACCGTGCAGCGCGCCGACGGTGTCGGTGCGCTCCTCGGCGACGGCGAAGCCGTGCATCCGCAGCAGCCGCCGCAGCTGCTCCGGCTCGTGGTGCCGCACCACCGCGCCGTCCTCGGTGCGGAAGACCCCGTAAGCCCCGAACTCGTCCTCGTACGCGGCGTACCGGGCACGCGCGCGCGGATCGGTCTGCAGCGGTACGTCGCTGAGGTGCACCAGCCCGCCCGGGCGCACCACGCGCGCCAGCTCCCCGAGGAGCGCGCGCTGCCCGGTGTCGTGCACCACCCGGCCGAGCGCCGCGAAGAGCAGCGCCGCGTCGTGGCGCCCGTCCTCGAAGGGCAGCGGCAGCCCGGGGCAGTGCGTGAGCGGCAGCCCGGGGTGCTCCCGCCGCCCGCGCTCGACCAGCGTCCGCGACCCGTCCACGCCCTCGGCCGCGTACCCCAGTGCGGCGAGCGCGGCCGTGCGCCGGCCGCTGCCGCAGCCGAGGTCCAGCACCCGCGCGCCGGGTGCCAGCTGCGACCGGAGGGCAGCGGGGTCGAAGGGATGGCCGACGGCGGGGTCGGTCCCGGCACTCTCCCAGGAGCCGAGACGTTCTTGCGGCGTAGTCATGCCCGGACCGTACCGGCGCAGGACGGCGCGGACGGCCGATGCACGGCAAGTGCATCGCCGAGCGCCGGAGGATAGCGCAAAACCGCCCATGGGTGCGTAAAACTGGTCCCTCCACCCCGACGGAGACGCCTTCCGGGCCCCTCTCCAAGCCGTCCTTTGAGCCCGGCCAAGAACTGTCGGGATGGACGCCGGGCCGTGCAACGATCACAGTGGTGCAATGACGCAACAGCGACTGGGCGGCGCGGAGTTCGCGCCCGAGACGACCTATCTGAACACCCCCGCCAGCGGCCTGCTGCCCGCGAGGACCAGGGCGGCGCTGCGCGACGAGATCGACGTCGCCACCTCGTACGGCACGATGGGCCACGACTACTTCGGCCCGGCGGACGCGGCGCGGGCTTCCTTCGCGCGGCTGCTGCACACCACCCCGGACCGGGTCGCCGTCGGCGGCTCGGTGGCCGTGTCCTGCGCGCTGATCGCCGCCTCGCTGCCCGAGGGCGCCGAAGTACTGCTCCCCGAGGGCGAGTTCAGCTCGGTGGCCAACCCCTTCTCGATGCGGCCGGGGCTGCGGGTGCGCACCGCGCCGCTGGAGGGGCTCGCCGACGCGGTGCGACCGGACACCGTGCTGGTCGCCTTCGCCGCGGTGCAGGCGCTGGACGGCCGGATCGCCGATTTTGCGGCCGTCCGGGACGCGGCCCGCGCGCACGGCGCCCGGACGCTGCTGGATGTGACGCAGGGCGCGGGCTGGCTGCCGCTGGACGCCCGGGAGTTCGACTATGTCGTGGGCGGCGCCTACAAGTGGCTGCTGTGCCCGCGGGGCGCGTCGTTCCTGGTGGTCGGCGCGGACGCGCCGAAGCCGCCCGCGGTGCACGCGGGCTGGGTGGCCGGCGCCGACCCGATGCGGTCCAACTACGGCCCGATCGAGCGGCTCGCCGAGGACGCCCGCCGGTACGACGAGCCGCCTGCCGTCCTCTCGTACGTCGGAGCCCGGCACTCCCTCGCGCTCCTCGAAGAGATCGGGGTGGCGGCGGTGCACGCGCACAACACCGCGCTGGCCGAGCGGTACCGCGCCGGCCTCGCCGAGCTGGGGCACGAGCCGCTGCCCGCACCCGGCTCCGCGATCGTCACCGTCCCCGGCCTCGCGGACGCGCACGCACGGCTGGCCGAGGCGGGCGTCGTGGCGGCCGTACGGGCGGGGAAGCTGCGGGCCGGCTTCCACCTGTACAACACGGCGGACGACGTGGACCGGCTGCTGAAGCTGCTCAAGTAGCAAGCGGGACCGGTGAGTTGGGGGTGTCGGGAATGTCCCGGCGGCAGGCCGTGTTGGGGACCGGTGACCGCACAGGCTTTTGTGAAAGGAACGCCTTGACCACTGCTTTCGACCCCGTCGACCTGGCCGGGCTGACGCTCGCCAACCGCCTCGTCATGGCCCCGATGACGCGCAACCGCGCCACCGCCGACGGCGTGCCCACCCCGTCCATGGTCCGCTACTACACCCAGCGGGCCTCGGCCGGCCTCATCATCACCGAAGCCACCCAGCCGAACGTCGTGGGCCGCGGCTACCCGCTCACCCCCGGGCTGCACACCGCCGAGCAGATCGCGGGCTGGCGTACGGTCACCGACTCCGTGCACGCCGCGGGCGGCAAGATCTTCGCGCAGCTGTGGCACGGCGGCCGCATCGGCCACCCGGTGCTGCTGCCGGACGGCCTGATACCGGTCGGCCCCTCGGCGGTCGCCGCCGACCAGCAGGTCTTCACCCAGGACGGCATGAAGGACTGCGTCGTCCCGCGCGAGCTGACCGACGACGAAGTACGCGAGACCATCGCGGACTTCGCGGTCGCCGCGCGCAACGCCATCGAGGCGGGCTTCGACGGCGTGGAGATCCACGGCGCCAACGGCTACCTCATCCACCAGTTCCTCTCGCCCGCGAGCAACCTGCGCACCGACGAGTGGGGCGGCTCGGACGAGGCCCGCGCCCGGTTCGCCATCGAGGTCACCAAGGCCGTCGCGGCGGAGATCGGCGCGTACCGCACCGGCCTGCGGATCTCGCCCGGCAACCCCTTCAACGGCATGTCGGAGCCCGAGCCCGAGGCCACCTACACCGCGCTGGTCGAGGCCGTCGCGCCGCTGGGCCTGGCCTATCTGCACACCTGCGACGTGTGGGACGCGGACCTGCTGGCGCGGCTGCGGAAGCGCTTCGGCGGCACGTTCGTGCTGAACCCCGCCACCAAGGGCCGGCCCACCGGGCCCGAGGAGCTGTCCCTGGTCGAGGAGGGCGAGGCCGACCTCCTGGCGTACGGCGCGCTGTTCCTCGCCAACCCCGACCTGCCCGCGCGCCTCGCGGCCGGCGGCCCGTTCAACGAGCCGGTACGGGAGAGCTTCTACGGCGGCGACGACAGCGGCTACGTGGACTACCCGGCGCTCACCGGCTGACCGCCGGCACGGGGGTGCCCGGGCGGGTGGCCGCGCCCTAGGGGGTGTCTTACGGCCATCCGCCCGGACCGCCGACCGAAGCCGTCACACCTCCCCGCGCACCATCCGCAGCAGCCGGTCCAGCACGGCGCCGTCGCTCGCGGTCAGGCCGTCGTGCTCCCACTCGTTCGTCAGCCAGACCCGCAGGCCCCGGATGCGGTCCGCCGTGCGCAGCGCGTGCTCCCGGTCGACGTACATGTCGTCGGCGTACACCGCGGCCGCGACCGGCACCTCGTTGGCCGCCAGCCGCTCCGCGTCGTACAGATCGGGCCAGTCCGTCCGCTCCGCCAGCGCCTGCGCGGTCTCCTTCAGCGGGCGCAGCGCCGGGTCGGTGTCGAAGAGCCAGGGGAAGATCGTCTCGCCCGTGAAGTACACCGGGCCGCCGTCCGCGAGGGCCCGGTCCGCGTCGAACTCCGGGAACTCCGGACGGACGCGGTGCGCCGCCCAGCCGGTGCCGGCCGGATCCACCGACCGCTGTCCGTAGATCGACTCGTGCAGCACGGCGAACATCGGGTGCGCGGCAAAGGACACCTGGGCGCGTACCCGCTCCAGGAACACGTCCGAGAGCTCCGGACCGCCGACGCCCGGCACCCACGCCTCGTCGAGGATGTCGTGCAGCACGTACGAGCCGCCGCCGGCGCCGAGCAGCATCCCCAGCGTCTGGAACATCTCCGCGGTCAGCGGGCCGCCGCCCGGCAGCCGGACGTCGTGCGCGCGCAGCCGCGCGACGATCCGCCGGACCGCTTCGACGTCCTGCGGATAGCGGGCGTAGTGGGCCGCGTTCTTGCGCGCGATGCGGGGATAGGCCGCCCGGTAGACGTCCTGTGCGGTCGCGTCCAGGCCGGGCAATCCACCGGTGATGAAGGCCTCGCGCAGCCCCTCGGGCGCGGACGAGAGGTAGTGGACCGTGCAGAAGCCGCCGAAGCTCTGGCCCAGTACGCTCCACCGCTCCTCGCCGATCAGGTGGCGGCGGAACAGCTCGGCGTCGCGCACGATGGAGTCCGCGCGGAAGTGGGCGAGGTGGTCGGCCTGTTCGCAGGGGCCGCCGCGGCGGGCCAGGGTCTGCCGGTTCGCGGGCGTGGAGCGGCCGGTGCCGCGCTGGTCCAGCAGCAGGACGCGGTACTCGCGCAGCGCGCGGTCCAGCCAGGACTCCCGGGCGAGCGGGCGCGGCGTCGTCAGCCCGGGGCCGCCGCGCAGATACAGCAGCCACGGCAGCCGCTCGTGCTCCCGGCCCGCCGCCACGGCCTCGCGCCCGCAGACCTCGATCCGCTCGCCGTCCGGGCGCGCGTGGTCCAGCGGGACCTGAAGGACGTGGTCGGTCAGGACGATCCCCGGCCGCCGGTCGACGGTCATGGTGCTCCCTCGGTTCGAGTCGTTCGCGTGTGTCCGCTTGTTCCCTGCCGGAACGGCGCCAGGTCAGGCTAGCCTCGCCCGGGCGCCGGGCAATTCGGCCGGGCGGACGGCTACCGCGCGGCGGCGCGGCGAGCTACGAATGGCAGCACGACCTCACGAGGTGGTGCCGGTGGACCGGAGAGCCGCTAGTTCGTCAACCCCGCCGCGCGACGAGGACCTGCACCGGCGCCTGGTGTACGGCGACGAGTCCGCCCTCGGCGAGGTGTACGACGCCTTCGGCGGGCTGGTGCACGCCGTCGCCCGCAGCGTCACCCGCAGCACGAACGCCGCCGAGGACGTCGTCCAGGAGGTGCTCACCCAGCTGTGGGCCCGCCCCTACGCCTTCGACCCGGCCCGCGGCTCGCTGCGCGCCTGGCTCAGCATGTTCGCCCACCGGCGGGCCGTCGACCGGGTGCGCGACGAGGAGCGCGAGCCCGTGGCCGCGCTCGCCGACGCCGCGCTGCTCCACGCCGCGCTCGCCGAACTCCCCCTGGCCCAGCGGCAGGTGCTCCACCTGGCGTACTTCGCGGGGCGCACCTACCGGCAGGCCGCGGTGGAGCTGGGCATTCCCGAGGAGACCGCCAAGACCCGGCTGCGCGCGGCGCTGCGCAGCCTCGCCGACCGGCTGGCCGACCCGCCGGATCCGGCCGTCGAGAGAGGCATCTGATGGGCTGGGACCCCGCGGAGGAACACCCCGAGATCGACGCGCTGCTCGCCGCCTGGGCGCTGGACGCGGTGATGTCCGGCGACGAGGAACGCATCCGCGCGCACGTCGAGGACTGCGCGGAGTGCGCGGAGGAACTGGCGCGGCTGCGGGAGGCGGTGCACCGGCTGGACGGGCCGCCTCCCGAGCCGGCCAAGGGCGGCAAGCGGGGCGCGGACAAGGTCGGCCGGGGGCGGCTGATGGCGTCGGCACGCGCGGCGCGCACCGGGCACGACGCGCCGGCCGCGCACGCCGCTCCGTACGCCGCGGCGGTCGCGAGCCTGGAGGCGCTGCTGCGCGAGCTGGACGGTACGCCGGCGCGCTGGGGGACGCCGGTGGTGCACGACTGGGACGTACAGGGCACGGTCGCGCATCTGATCGCGGCGGACGAGCCGCTGGCCGAGCGGCTGGGGCTGCTGCCGGTGACGCGCGCCGAACCCGGGGGAGCCGGGGACGCGGCGCCGTGGGAGGTGCGCTGGGCTGCGCGTACGGAAGAGGTGGTGACGTACGAGCACACCCGGCCGCCCGCCGAGACGGCCGAGGCGTGGCGGACGCAGGCGCACGGGCTGCTGGACCTGCCCGAGGCGCGGGAGGCGGAGCCGGCCGCGCTGTCCACGGCGCTGATGGGCCGCCGGCTGCCGGTCGCCGACCACTATGTAATCAGGGCGTTCGAGACCTGGATCCACACCCGGGACATCGGGCGGGCGCTCGGCCTGGGCGTGCCCGCGCCGCCGCCCGTGCACTTGCGGCGGCTGGTGGCCCTCGCGGTGCGGATCCTGGACCTGGCGCTGGGGGACGGGGCCCGGCCCGTCCTGCTGGCGGTGGAGGGCGAGGCGGGCGGCGACTGGGTACTGGGCCCGGCCGCCGAGCCGGTCGCCGCCGAACTGGTCCTGGACGCGGTCGACCTCTGCCTGCTGGTGGGCGGCCGGCTCACCCCGCAGGAGGTGAGCCGGGGCCAGGCAGGCGACGCGGCCGCCGCTCAGCATGTGCTGGCGACGGCCGCGTCACTCGCCTGGTTGTGAGCCGGAGACCCCTGGGGGACCCAAGGCCCCCCGGCCCGTAACCGGGCGCCTCGTCACGAGGGAGAGGACACCACGGGATCGCGTCTCCTACGGGACGTCTCACAGGAGGCGTCTCGTGCGGGACGGTTCACTTGACCGGGGTGAAGTCCCGGGCACCGATGTACTCCGGGCGCCGCACCGGGGCCGCGAACGGCTCGACCGCGGCGTTCTCCACGCTGTTGAACACGATGAAGACGTTGCTCCGCGGGTACGGCGTGATGTTGTCGCCGGAGCCGTGCATGGCGTTGCAGTCGAACCACGTCGCCGAGCCCGCCTTGCCGGTGAACAGGCGGATGCCGTGCCGGTCGGCCAGCTTGGTCAGCGCCTCGTCCGTCGGGATCCCCGCGTCCTGCATCTGCAGGGACCGCTTGTAGTTGTCCTTCGGCGTCTCGCCCGCACAGCCCAGGAAGAACTTGTGCGAACCCGGCATGATCATCAGGCCGCCGTTGGTGTCGTAGTTCTCGGTCAGCGCGATCGAGATGGACACCGTGCGCATGTTCGGCAGGCCGTCCTCGGCGTGCCAGGTCTCGAAGTCCGAGTGCCAGTAGAACCCCGAGGCACCGAAGCCCGGCTTGACGTTGATCCGCGACTGGTGGACGTAGACGTCCGAGCCGAGAATCTGACGGGCGCGCCCTACCACGCGCGGGTCGGAGACCAGCTTGGCGAACACCTCGCTGATCTTGTGCACCTCGAACACGGACCGGACCTTGTCCGACTTCGCCTCGACGATCGAGCGCGGGTCGGCCTTGACCTCCGGGTCATGGGTGAGCCGGTCCAGCTCGGCGCGGTACACCGTGACTTCGTCCGGCGTCAGCAGTTCCTCGATGGCGAAGAAGCCGTCGCGTTCGAAGTCGCTCAGCTCGGACGGCTGGAACGGGCCTGCCGTGCCGGGCTGCGACCACACCACCGGATCCTGGCGCGGGGTGATCACCTCGGTGGCCCCACGGGTCGGGTACAGGTCGGCGGTGCGCTCGGGTGCGGTGGTCATGGTGTTGCCTTCCTCTCCTCTCGTACGTGCCTTCCTCAACTGCCGGACGGGGCAGCGGGCCTGATCCAGCGGCGTCAGCTCGCCTCGGGCTCGGTGAGCAGCGGGTACACGCCGTTCTCGTCGTGGTCCTCGCGACCGGTGACCGGCGGATTGAAGACGCACACGCAACGGAAGTCCGTCTTCGGCCGCAGGGTGTGCTTCTCATGGCCGTTGAGCAGGTACATCGTGCCGGGCTCGATCCAGTGCTTCTCACCGGTCTCGCGGTTGGTGAGCTCTGCCTCGCCCTCTACGCACAGTACGGCCTCGATGTGGTTGGCGTACCACATGTCGGTCTCGGTGCCCGCGTAAAGGATGGTTTCGTGCAGCGAGAAGCCGACACCCTCCTTGGCGAGCACGATGCGCTTGCTCTCCCACGTCCCCGAAGCGGACTTGACGTGGCGGTCGGTGCCCTCGATGTCCTTGAACGAGCGAACGATCACGTGGTTCAAAACCTTTCTGTTCTGCGGGTGGTGAGATCCGCGAGGGCCGGCCGGCGGGCTGCCGGCCGGCCCCGTACACGTCGGTCAGACGCAGTCGCGGACCGCGCGGGCGAGGGTGCGCAGCCCCTCGTCCAGCTCATCGGGGGTGGTGGTGAGCGCCGGCAGCAGCTTGACGACCTCACTCTCCGGCCCCGAAGTCTCGATCAGCAGGCCCAGCTCGAAGGCCCGCTTGGCGATTTTGTTGGCCAGAGTCTTGTCCTCGAACTCCATGCCCCAGACCATGCCGCGGCCGCGGAAGTCCACGCCGGCCCGCGGGTGCTCCTCGGCGATGGCCCGCAGGTGGGACTCGATGATCTCGCCGCGGGCGATGGTCTGCTTCTCCATCTGGCCGTCGGCCCAGTACGTGTCCAGGGTGGCGGCGGCGGTGACGAAGGCGGGGTTGTTGCCGCGGAAGGTGCCGTTGTGCTCGCCCGGCTCCCAGACGTCCAGCTCCGGCTTGAAGAGCGTGAGCGCGAGCGGCAGACCGTAGCCGCTGATGGACTTGGAGACCGTGACGATGTCCGGCACGATGCCCGCCTCCTCGAAGGAGAAGAAGGCACCGGTGCGGCCACAACCCATCTGGATGTCGTCCACGATGAGCAGCATGTCACGGCGCTTGCACAGATCCGCGAGGGCGCGCAGCCATTCGGCGCGGGCGACATTGATGCCGCCCTCGCCCTGGACCGTCTCGACGATCACGGCGGCCGGCGTGTTGAGACCGGAACCCTGGTCCTCCAGCAGCCGCTCGAACCAGAGGAAGTCCGGGTAGCGGCCGTCGAGGTAGTGGTCGAAGGGCATCGGGGTGCCGTGCACCAGCGGGATGCCGGCGCCGGCGCGCTTGAAGGCGTTGCCGGTGACCGCGAGCGAGCCGAGCGACATGCCGTGGAAGGCGTTGGTGAAGGACACGATCGACTCGCGGCCCTTGACCTTGCGGGCCAGCTTCAGCGCGGCCTCGACCGCGTTGGTGCCCGTCGGGCCCGGGAACATGACCTTGTACGGCAGGTCGCGCGGCCGCAGGATGACGTTCTGGAAGGACTCCAGGAAGGCCCGCTTGGCCGTGGTGGACATGTCCAGGCCGTGGGTGACGCCGTCCCGCTCGATGTAGTCGATCAGCGCGCGTTTCAGGACCGGGTTGTTGTGGCCGTAGTTCAGAGACCCGGCGCCGGCGAAGAAGTCGAGGTAGGCGTGGCCGTCCTCGTCGTACATGCGGCTGCCCTGCGCCCGGTCGAAGACGGTGGGCCAGCTGCGGCAGTAGCTCCGCACCTCGGACTCGACGGTTTCGAAGACGCTCAGATCCGGCTGGGTGATGGTCACAGCTGCTCCTGGGATGTGGGGTGTGACAGAGAGGGAAGTCTTGGGGTGCGCGCGCTCAGCGCACTGGCTGGGCAGGGGCGGCGAAGGGGCCGATGTGGTGCAGCACCTCCGGCTCGTGACCCTCCTCGGGGAACAGCCCGGCGTCGAAGAGGACCTCGCGCTCCACGGAGGCGCCGTGGCGCTCCGCGAAGGAGGCGAAGAGCCGGTTCGATGCGGCGTTGTCGGGCGAGATCGTGGTTTCGAGGCGAGTGATGCCCTGCTCCTGCGCGACGCGGCCGGCGAGGCCGTCCAGGAGAGCTGCCGCCAGCCCGCGGCCACGGTGCGCGTCGTCGACGGCGACCTGCCACACGACGAGGGCCTCGGGGCGGGCGGGGCGGATGTAGCCGGTGATGAAGGCGGCCGGCTCGCCCTTCGCGTCGCGTGCGACGACGGAAGTGGCGGCGAAGTCACGGCACCACAGCAGGTAGCTGTAGGAGGAGTTCAGGTCCAGCGTGCGGGAGTCCCGGGCGATGCGCCAGATGGCGGCCCCGTCCTCCACTCGCGGGGCATCGAGCTTGAAGCCCTCCGGCATTTCTCTGAATTCGCTTCGGGCACGTGCAAGGTCTGCTTGTGCGGCGGTCATGCGAATTAAATTTACCGAGGGAAATTCGAAATTGCATCGCGGGATGGGGTTACGGAGACGGGGGGTTCTGTGTTATCGCGCGGGGGCGTACGGGCGCACGGAAGACCCTTGGGATGTCTTGGTTTGCCCGGAAAATACGGGGCAAATCAGTCCGGCTGTGGGGTCGGTCACATGTGCGTAACGGCCGCGAGATCCGTCCGAATTACGGGACTTGCGGGTCACCCGAATCGACGCGTTTGAGCTGCGGAAAAGCGGGCAGAAGAATACGGGAAGCTGCGCACCTGAAGAATTGGCAATTCTCTGGTAACAGGTGTACAGCAAGGAAAGCCCGGAGCGCCATGGGGTTTCCGGGATTCTTCCTCGGCGACCGTCCTGTCCAGCGCTTCACGCCCGGCTCGTACAGTGCGTGCATGAGCGATAGCGCGGTGCTGCACATCAAGGGGAGGGTCCTGGCCGGGCCGGACGACGTACGGGACGGCCTGTGGGTCGTCGGCGGACGCGTCAGTTACGAGCGGCCGCCCGGGGCGCGGGACGTCACCACCATCGAGGGCTGGGCGCTGCCGGGCCTGGTCGACGCCCACTGCCACGTCGGCCTGGACGCGCACGGCGCGGTCGACGAGGCGACCAGTGAGAAGCAGGCGCTCACCGACCGCGAGGCGGGCACCCTGCTGATCCGCGACGCCGGCTCGCCCGCCGACACCCGCTGGATCGACGACCGGGAGGACCTGCCGCGGATCATCCGCGCCGGCCGTCACCTCGCGCGCACCCGCCGCTACATCCGCAACTTCGCGCACGAGATCGAGCCCGAGGACCTGGTGGCGTACGTCGCGCAGGAGGCGAAGCGGGGCGACGGCTGGGTCAAGCTCGTCGGCGACTGGATCGACCGGGAGACCGGCGACCTCGCGTCCTGCTGGCCGCGCGGCGCGGTCGAGGCCGCGATCGCCGAGGCGCACCGGCTGGGGGCACGCGTCACGGCCCACTGCTTCGCCGAGGAGTCCCTCGCGCCCCTCGTGGAGGCGGGCATCGACTGCATCGAGCACGCCACGGGCCTGACCGAGGAGACGATTCCGCTCTTCGCCGAGCGCGGCGTCGCGATCGTACCGACGCTGGTCAACATCGCGACCTTCCCGCAGCTGGCGGCCGGTGGCGACGAGAAGTACCCGCGCTGGGCCGACCACATGCGGCGGCTGTACGAGCGGCGCTACGACACGGTACGGGCGGCGTACGACGCGGGGGTGCCGGTGTACGTCGGTACGGACGCGGGCGGGTCGCTCGCGCACGGTCTCGTCGCCCAGGAGGTCGGGGAGCTGGTCAAGGCCGGGATTCCGGCCTTGGACGCGCTCTCGGCGACGGCTTGGGGGGCCCGGGAGTGGCTCGGGCGGCCGGGCCTGGTGGAGGGCGCGTCGGCCGACCTGGTCGTGTACGAGTCGGATCCCCGGGAAGACGTACGGGTTCTCGGTACGCCGCGGCGGGTGATTCTGCGGGGGCGGGTGGTGAGCTGACCATCCTTCCCCCCGCTGCGGGCAGTCGTGCCTCTGGGGCGGCACGGGTGGGCGCAGCGGCACCCACCGGCAGGTAGCCGAAAACGCTCCCCGGCCACCCCGGCGCCCTGGCGGTGAGGCTACGCGCCTGCGCTCATCCGATCGCGGCGCGCCATCCACGCCGCCACCACCGCGCCCGAGATGTTGTGCCACACGGAGAAGACCGCCGCAGGCAGCGCCGCCGCCGGGCTGAAGTGGGCCGTGGCCAGGGACGCCGCCAGGCCGGAGTTCTGCATGCCGACCTCGAAGGCCATGGCCCGGCTCGCCGGGCGGCCCAGCCGGGCCAGGGTGCCCGCGCCGTAGCCGAGCGCCAGGCCGAGCCCGTTGTGCAGGACCACCGCGAGCAGCACCAGCGCCGCCGCGTCCTTGATCTGCGCCGCGCTGCCCGCCACCACGACCAGCACGATCACCGCGATGGTCAGCGCGGAGAGCCACGGCAGCGCGCGCAGCACCCGGCCGATGAAGCGGCCCGCGACCAGCCGGACCAGCAGCCCGGCGACCACCGGCAGGAGCACGGTCTTGAGGATGTCGGTCACCATCACCCCGGCGTCCACATGCATGAACTGCCCGGCGAGCAGATACGTGAGCGGCGGGGTCACGAAGGGCGCGACCACGGTGGAGACGGTGGCGACCGAGACCGACAGGGCCACGTCGCCGCGGGCGAGGTAGGTCACGACGTTGGAGGCCGTACCGCTCGGGGCGCAGCCGACCAGGATCACGCCGGCCGCCAGCGCGGGCGGCAGGTCCAGCACGGTGGCCACCAGCCAGCCCAGCCCCGGCATGATCACGTAGTGCGCGACCAGGCCCAGGCCGACCGCCCACGGCCGCTTGGCGACCGCGGCGAAGTCCGGGACGGTGAGCGTGAGGCCCATCGAGAACATCACGACGCCGAGCAGCCAGGGCACGGAAGGGGCCCAGCCGGTGAAGTGCGACGGCCAGACCAGGCCGATCAGCCCGGCCACGATCACGAGCAGCGGGAAGAGCGTGACGGCGCGCCGCGCGGCGCGGTCGGAGGCGGGGAGGTCGCCGGTCCCCGGCGCGTGCGGCGCGGCGGGCGCGGGCCCCTCGGACGCCGCCTTCTGGTTCGTCTGCTCGTTCGTCACGTCGGCACCTTACGGCGACCTTACGTGTACGGAGCAACGGGGTTCCGGATGGTGGACGGGGAGCGCGGCTGCTCACGGGCCGCCCCCGGCCTCTTCGTGGGCCCGCTCCGGGGCGGCGGGAGCCGCACGCTGGAAGATCGCGTACAGCCACCACAGGGACGGCACGAGCAGCACGGCGCCCACCGCCAGGCAGATCAGGCACGCGGTCAGCACGGACGGCTGCGCCGCCGCGCCCGCCACGGTCACATCCGGTACGAGCACGGCCGGGTACTGCGCGGCGCCCCACGCCCACAGAATCAGCGCGACCGCGAGCGCGGCGAGCACGCGGGCCGCGGCCGGGCGGCGGCGCAGCACGGCCAGCCCCGCCACGCCCGTGCACGAGCTGAGGATCACCAGCGGCAGCGCCCGGTGGGTCAGCCCGTGGAACAGCCGGGGCGCGTCCGCATGCAGTACGGCGATGCCGACCAGCGCGACGACACCGGCGAAGAGTCCGCTCGCCACCGCCCGGCGCCGGAACCACCGCACCAGCCCCGCGTCGCCCTCCCGCGCCGCGTCCGCGCACAGGTAGACGGCCGCCAGATGCCCGCAGGTCAGCACGGCGAGCACGCCGCCCAGCGCCGAGGTGGGGTTCAGCCAGCTGGTGAGGACGTCGCCGCGGGCCAGGCCCGGCGGCACCCGCCCGGAGGCCACGCCGCCCGCCACCGTGCCGAGGAAGAACGGCGTGACGACGGAGGAGACGGCGAAGCAGGCGCCGAACAGGCGCTGCTGCCACAGCTCCGTACTCGCCTTGCGGAACGCGAAGGCGGCGCCCCGCGCGATGATCCCCAGCGCCGCCAGGGTCAGCGGGATGTACAGCGTGGAGAGCACGGCCGCGAAGACGCCGGGGAACCCGGACCACAGCAGCACGATCACGAAGATCAGCCAGACGTGGTTGGCCTCCCACACCGGCCCGATCGTGTGCTCCATCAGGGACCGCCGGGGCCGCCCGGGGCCCGCCCGGCCGGCCAGCAGGTCCCACAGGCCGGCCCCGAAGTCCGCGCCGCCGAAGAGCGCGTAACAGGTCAGCCCCAGCCACATGACCGCGAGCATGGTGTCGGCAAGCATGGCCCGTCCCCTCAGACGACCGGTGACCGCTGCACGTCGCTCTCCTGCGGGGCGGCCGGTACCGGCCGTTCCCGGGCGAGCCGGCGCAGCACGTAGACCGTGGCCACGGTCATCGCCGCGTACACGACCAGGACCAGCCACAGCCCGTTCATCAGGCCCGGCGCCGGGTTCACCGCCTCCCGTACGGTCATCACGCCCTGCACGACCCACGGCTGGCGGCCCAGCTCCGTGACGACCCAGCCGCACTCCAGGGCCACCACGGCGGCCGGACCGGTCAGCGCGGCGGGCCACAGGTAGAGCCGCATGCCGCGCACCTCCAGGAGGCCGGCGGCGCCCGTACGCCGGCGCCACCACCACGCCACCGCCAGCAGCACCCCCATGGCCAGCAGGAACATCCCGGCCAGCACCATCACGTCGAACGCCAGGTGGACGGCGGTCACGGCCGGCCACTGGGCGCGCGGGACCTTCTCCAGGCCCTGGACGACCGTGCCGGGGGAGTACCCGATGAGCAGCGACAGTCCGCTGGGGATCTCCAGCCCGTACTGCAGCCCGCCCGTACCGGCGATCCCGCCGAGCGTGAGCGGTACGTGGTCGGCCGTGCGGTACACGCCCTCCATGGCGGCCAGCTTCACCGGCTGGTAGTCGGCGACGAACCGCGCCGCCCAGTCGCCCACGACGAGCTGGAACGGGGTGACCAGCGCGCCGAGCGACAGCGGCAGGAAGAAGCCGGTGCGGTGGTAGCGGCCGTCGCGGCCGCGCAGCAGCGCCACCGCGTAGACGCTCGCCGTGAGAAACGCGGCGACCATCAGGGCGGCCAGGATCATGTGCACGGTCTGCGGCGGCGCGGCCGGGTTGAGCATCGCCGCCCACGGGTCGACGGACGTCACCCGCCCGCCATGGACCGTGAACCCGCGCGGCTGGTTCATCCAGGCGTTCGCGCACACCACGAAGAACGCGGACGCCACCCCGGCGACCACGATGGGCAGCCCGGTCAGCATGTGCTGCCGCGGCGGCAGCCGGTCCCACGCGTACAGGTAGATGCCCAGGAAGATCGCCTCGATGAAGAAGGCGATGCCCTCCAGGGCGAACGGCAGGCCGATGACCTGCCCGAACCTGCCCATCAGGCCCGGCCAGAGCAGGCCCATCTCGAAGCTCAGGATGGTCCCGGAGACCGCGCCGACGGCGAAGAGGACGCCCATCGCGCGGGCCCAGCGCCGCGCGAGCAGCTGGACGGCCGGGTCGCCGGTGCGCCGGCCGAGCCACTCGGCGGCCAGCGTGAGCAGCGGCAGCCCGACGCCGAGGCACGCCAGCACGATGTGCCAGGCGAGCGAGAAGCCCATCTGGGCGCGGGCCGCCGAGAGGTCGCCCCGGGTCGAGGCGTCGGCGAGGCGGAAGGCGTCGGACAGCGGCGCTTCGAAGAGGCGCGCGGCGGCGGTGGACAAGGAGCCCCCCATGGCGGACTCTGACGGCGGACGACTGGATCGCAGTACCCGCGCCCTGCCCGGCGAAACGGACATACCGCCGACCGTGCGGCGCCGTCACCCGGGCGTGTGCCTCCTGTGCCGCCGGAGGCCCCAGAACCCCGGAGAGGGCCTCAGACCGCCTTCGCCAGCGCCGTCACGAAGCGGTCGGTGGTGTCCCGGTCCCGGACCGCCAGCCGCAGCCACTCGGCGCCCAGCCCCGGGAACGTGTCGCCGCGCCGGACCGCGAAGCCCAGCTCCCGCAGCCGCTCCCGTACGCCCGCCGCGTCCGGCAGCCGGATCAGCACGAACGGCCCCTCGGCCGGCCCCACCACCGTGACCTTCGGGAACTCGCCCAGCCGCGCGATCAGGTACGCCCGGTCGGCCGCGATGGCCCCGGCCGCCTCAGCGGCCTCCGCGAGCGCCTCCGGGCCGCTGCACGCCTCCGCCGCGGTGAGCGCGGGCGAGGAGACCGGCCACAGCGGCTGGACCCGCTCCAGCGCCTCGATGATCTCCGGGCCGGCCAGTACGTACCCGATGCGCAGCCCGGCCAGCCCCCAGGTCTTGGTGAGGCTGCGCAGCACCACCAGGCCCGGCAGGTCCGTACGGGAGGCCAGGGACTCCGCCTCGCCCGGCACCGCGTCCATGAACGCCTCGTCGACGACCAGCGTGCGGCCCGGCCGCGCCAGCGCCGCCACGGCCTCCGCGGGGTGCAGCACGGAGGTGGGGTTGGTCGGGTTGCCGACGACCACCAGGTCCGCGTCCTCCGGTACCGCCTCCGGAGTCAGCCGGAAGCCGTCCTCTTCGGTGAGCAGCACCCGCCGCACCGTGTGCCCGGCGTCCCGCAGGGCCGCCTCCGGCTCGGTGAACTGCGGGTGCACCACGACCGGACGCGCGGCGCGCACGGCCCGCGCGAGCAGCACGAACGCCTCGGCGGCCCCGGCCGTCAGCAGCACCCGGGAGGCCGGGACCCCGTGCCGGGCGGCGACCGCGGCGCGCGCGTCCGCGCCGTCCGGGTACGCGGCCAGCCCGTCCAGCGACGCGGCGATCCGGGCCTTGAGCCAGGCCGGCGGGGTGCCCGTACGGACGTTGACGGCCAGGTCGGTCAGGCCGGCCGCGGCGCCGCGTACCTCGGCGTCCCCGTGGTGGCGAAGGTCGGGCAGGGTGGTCACGGCGTCTCCTCGTGCGTGCGTACGGTCGGATGCGTGCTGCTGTCGTGCGGTGCGGCGCGGCGGGCGACCGCGCAGGTGGCCCGGGCCGCGCCGCCGTCCGCCGGCGCGGACTTCCGCTTGGGCACGGCCAGCGTGCCGCCCGGACCCGCGGCGGCCAGCGCGGCGGCCTCGGCGACGGACGGCGTCCCGGCGGCCGCCAGCACCGCGCCCGAGGGATGCGGCACCGGCACGGCGGCCAGCACGGCGGCCGGGTACGACCACAGCTCCACCCCCAGCAGCGCCGCCGCGGCCACCGGCCCCGGCTCCCGGGCCCTGGCGTCCACGGTGGCCAGTGCGCGCACGGCGGCGAGCGGCAGCCCGGCCTCCGCGAGCACCGCTTTGACCAGCGCCGTCAGCTCCTCCGCCGGTACTCCGGGCCGTGCGCCGATCCCCACCGTCAGGTCCCGCCCGGAGCCTTCCGCTTCACGCTCAGTGGGCATGGCGGGTCCTTTCAGCAGGGCGGAGCCGGACATGCGGGACCGGCCGGGGATCGTTAAGCAGGTGACACGGGTACCGGCACCGGTACACCTCCGGGCACGGCGGCGGAAGGGGCGAGACAGTGCCTGTGGTCATCGCGGTCGGCGCGTTCCTGATGACGCTCATCGGCGGCTGGGTCGCCCACCGGGTCACCGACCGCCGCCATCTCATCCTCGGCCTCGCCGGCGGCCTGATGCTGGGCGTCGTCGGCCTCGACCTGCTGCCGGAGGCCCTGGAGGCGGCCGGTGTACGGCTTCTCGGCGTCCCCGCCGCGCTGCTCTGCTTCGTACTGGGCTTCCTGGCCGCGCACGCCGCCGAACGGCTGCTGGCCGTACGGAAGGCCGCGCACGGCATGGACCCGGAGGAGCGCGTCCCGCAGGTGGGGCTGACGGCCGCCGCCGCCATGGTCGTGCACAGCCTCATGGACGGCTTCGCGATCGGCGCCGCGTACCAGGTGGGCAGCGACATGGCGGTGGCCGTGGCGCTCGCCGTGATCGCCCACGACTTCGCCGACGGCTTCAACACGTACACGATCGCCAGCCTCTACGGGAACGCCCGGCGCAAGGCGCTGCTGCTGCTCGGCGCGGACGCGGTGGCGCCGCTCGCGGGCGCGGCGATCACGCTGGCCGTCACCCTGCCGGAGCAGCCGCTCGGGTTTTACCTGGGCTTCTTCGGCGGCGTCCTGCTCTACCTCGCGACCTCCGACATCCTGCCCGAGGCCCACCACGACCACCCCGCCCTGTCGACGCTGGGCTGTACGGCCGCCGGCGTGGGCTTCATGTGGCTGGTGGTCGGCCTGGCGGGCTGAGAACAGGGACGCCGCCGCACGCATCAGGCGCTCGCCGCCCACGCCGCGGCCCGCGCCGCCAGCCGGTGCGCGAGCGACGGCTCGGCGGCCCAGTGCACGTGCAGGTACGAGGCGTGCACGCCGCCCTGGACGAAGCCCTCGGTGCGGCGCTCGGGACGGACGAAGCCCCAGGCGGGGCGCTCGCCGGTGCCCGGCTCCAGCACCGTGCGGTGGAACTCGTGACCGCGCACCCGGGTCCCGGCCGCCGCCAGCGCGCTGTCCTCGATGGCCACCGCCTCCCGGTAGCCCAGCGTCAGCCGCTCCGACATCCGCCCGTCGGCCGGCAGCACGCCGCACATCGGCCTGCCGTCCAGCGACCGCGACAGGTACAGCAGGCCCGCGCACTCCGCGGCGACCGGCGCCCCCGCGGCCGCCAGCCGGGCGACCTCGGCGCGCAGCGGTGCGTTCGCCGACAGCTCCGGCGCGTACACCTCGGGGAACCCGCCGCCGATCACCAGCCCGGCCGTGTCCGGCGGCAGCTTCTCGTCACGCAGCGGGTCGAACGTGACGACCTCGGCGCCCGCCGCCGTCAGCAGCTCGGCGTGCTCCGCGTACGAGAACGTGAAGGCGGCGCCGCCCGCGACCGCGATCACCGGCCGGCCCGCCGCGGGCACGTCCGGGGCCGCGGGCTCCC
>NZ_JBEPFC010000009.1:0-101258 GCF_040301705.1 Streptomyces sp. NPDC000151
TCGGCGTCAAGCTCACCGAGCTCCGCCCCGAGCAGGCCGCCTACATCGGCGTCGAGGTCAACGGCCCGTTCAAGCCCGACCACTACCGCTACTGAGCCGTACCCGGACCCTGTACACGGAGGGCGGGGGCGCTCAGACCGCCGAGCAGCCCCCGTCCACGGGCACCACGCCCCCGGTGACGAACGATGCCTGGTCGCTGCAGAGCCAGGCGGCGGCGCGGGCGACCTCGACGGGGTCGGCCAGGCGGCGCTGGATGGCGCGGGCGACGAGGTCGGACTCCTGCAGCCCTGCCGCCTGTTCCAGGGCGCCCGTGAGCATGTCGGTACGGGTGGCGCCCACGAGGAGGGCGTTGACGCGGATGCCGTGGTCGCCGTACTCGGCGGCCGCGGTCTTCGTGAGCCCCAGGACGGCGTGTTTGGCGGCCACGTACGGGGCGATGGCACCGGTTGCGAACAGGCCTGCTGTGCTGGAGGTGTTGACGATCGCGCCGCCGGTGTCCTGGGTGAGCATGGCGCGGATCTGGGCGCGCAGGCAGTTCCACACACCGCGGACGTTGACGTCCATGATCCGGTCGAAGACCGCCTGGTCCGTCTCGTGAATCGGGGTGCCGAGCGTGCCCTGCCCGGCGTTGTTGAAGGCGGCATCGAGGGTGCCGAAGTCCGCCACCGCCACGTCGACGGCGCGGTCGACGTCGTCCTGGCTGGTCACATCGCCGGTGACCACCGCGGCCCGGCCCCCGGCGTCCTGGATCTCGCCGGCGAGGGTACGCAGCCGGTCCCCGCGCCGGGCCATGAGGACCACAGCGGCGCCCTCCTCTGCGAAGCAGCGGGCGGCGGCCGCGCCGATACCGCTGGAGGCGCCGGTGATCATGACGGTCTTACCGCCGAGTGATCCGGGGTTGCGGTCTCCGCCGCTCCTCTTCGGGGCCATCCGTCGTCCCGGATCGATGTGCTGCCCCTGACGTCCGGCTCCCGTGCGCGGTGTGGTTTCTGCGGCCTGTACTGGAATCGCAGATGTCATTCAGCCCCCGTATGTAGACAGCCACTGGATCGGATCATAGGGAGTTTCGGTTTGTCACCGTGGTGCTCATGTGTCATTTCACCGAGCCCACACAACCCCGATCGAGGAGCTGATGGGCCGTCAAGATGCCTTACCGCGGCTGATATCGAGGTCGATCGCAGCTCTCGCCTCCGGCGTGGCCAGGGCCGGCAGCAGGCATCCCCACATCTCGGCCACCCGCACCGGCAGGTCACGGTGGCCGGTCGCCATCTGGGCATGCATCTGCGCTCCCGTACAGGCGTTGACGATCAGGCGGGCGAGGGCGCCCCTGTCGCAGCCGTCGAGCAGTTCGCCGCGCTCCTCCGCCGTCGCCAGTTCCGCCTCGAAGATCCGCACCCACTGCTGGTGGGAGTTCTGCTCCGGACCGATGAACTCCTCCTGCTCCATCACCAGCCGCGCGCCGGCGAGCAGCACGGGGTCGTCCAAGAGCTGCCGGGCCCAGGCCAGGGTGATGTCGACGGCGTGCTGCAGGCCGACGGAGGTCCGCGGCGTCTGCACCCGTCCCGGTTGGTCCAGGACGATCTCGCGAGCCAGCGCCGCCTTGTTCTTGAAATGGAAGTACATGGCCCCCATCGTCAGACCCGCGCGTTCAGTGATCCTGGTGACGCTGGCGCCCGCGTAGCCCTGCTCGGCGAAGACCTCGGCCGCCGCCCGCACGATGGTGGCCCGGGTGTGGAGGGCCCGGTCCTGTCGCTGTCTTGACATGCATCTTTCCGGTCTGCTCTCGACAGAATAAATAACGTTCTCTATGTTACGGCACGCGGCTGGTTCAACTCCATCCCCAGTCGCACCAGTTGTTGCACACGACGTTCCACCCACCCATGAGGAGAACTCGTATGCCCGCCCCCCTCGCCGTCCCCGTCTCCGCGGCCCCCGGGACGGCCCCGGTCCCGGGCCGCCTCGTCCGCAAGCACCTCGCCGACGAGGTCCTGATCACCGACTGGCGTCCGGTCTCCGGTACCACCCACACCGTCACGGCCCGCTGGCCGCAACAGCACAGCTTCTACACCCCCCACGCCGACCGCTACAGCGCCCTGCTGCTGGTCGAGACCGTGCGTCAGGCTCTCGCCCTGCTCTCCCACGCGGCCTACGAGGTGCCGCTGGAGTACCGGCTCGGCTGGGACTACTGCTCCTGCACCCTCAGCCCCGCCGCGCTGGACATCCGTCCCGGCGACGGCGGGGCCGAGGTCGAACTGACCGTCACGCACGCCGTGGCCGCCGCCCGCCGCAAGGGCGGCTCGGTGCGCCTGGAGGCACAGATCACCGCGGTGCGCGACGGCGAGCTGCTCGGCGCCGCGCATCTGCGCTACACCTGCCATCCCCCCGCCATCTACGACCGGCTGCGCGGCCGCCACGCCGATGCCCGCGAGGCCACCTCGCTGGCCCTGCCGCCCGGCACTCCGGTGCCGCCCGAGCGCGTGGGCCGAACCCGCGAGGAGGACGTCGTCCTCTGCCCGACGGACCAACCGCGCCGCTGGCAGCTACGGGTCGACACGGCGCACTCCGTGCTCTTCGACCACGCCCACGACCACCTTCCCGGCATGGTGCTGCTGGAGGCCGTCGGCCAGGCCGCTCAGCACCTCGCCGGTCCCGAGCCCACCACGCCGGTGACACTCCGGACGCACTTCTCGCGGTACACCGAGCTGGACGCACCCTGCTGGATCGAGGCCACGCCGCTGGAGTGGCCGCAGCCCGACCTCGCCCGTACCGAGATCACGGGTACGCAGAACGGGCAGACCACCTTCACCACGCAAGTGGTGACGCGGCGCTGAAGGAGCGCGGGCCGGACATGGTGCGAGGGGGCGGCCGGCGGCCGCCCCCTCCCCCCTTGGCGAGATCACCCCATGCGGGGGTCACCACATGAACTGACCGCCGTCGACGATCAGCTTCTGACCGGTGATGTACTCGGCTCCGTCGCCGACGAGGAACTCCAGCGCCGACGCCATTTCCTCGACCGTGCCGATGCGGTCCTGCGGGATGCTCGTCAGCATGCTCTGGCGGTGCTCGGGCGCCGCGGTCCGCACCCGCATCTGCATGTCCTCGGTGTCGATCATGCCGGGGATGAGCGCATTGACGCGGACGTGGGGCGCGAGCTCCAGCGCCAGACACTTCGTCAGATGCAGCAGACCGGCCTTGCTGGCGGCGTAGTTGACCCCGTTGAAGCGGGGCCGGATGCCGGTCGTCGCGGCGATGTTGACGATGGATCCGCGTCCTGCCTCGCGCATCGCGGGGGCGAAGGCGCGCGCCAGGTAGAAGGGGCCCGAGAGGTTGGTGTCGAGGACGGTGTGCCACTCCTCGTCCGACATCTCGGCGAACGGCCGGTCGATGTTCCGTCCCGCGTTGTTGACCAGGACGTGCGGAGTGCCATGATCGGCGAGGACGCGTTCCGCGAGGCGGGCGACCTCGGCGCTGACGGAGACATCGGCCTGGAGCACCGTACAGGCCTCGCCGAGCTCCGCGGTGGCCGCACCGGCGGCCTCGGGGTCATGCCGGTACAGCGCGACGACCCGGTAGCCGAGCTTCACGAGTTTCCTGCTGAAAGCCAGTCCTATTCCCTTGGTGCCGCCGGTGACGACGGCCAGCCGGCCGGCACTACCGGCCATTTCGCGGGCACTCATGCAATCCGGTCCTCTCTCCTCGGGATTCCACGGAAAACTCTTCTGCTGCGGGCCGCTTGCGTCAATGTCCCTAAGGTGGCATCGGAGATTGTCACCATCGCCGAATGGTGCCGAATGGGCGCTGCGCAGCAAGCTGGTGAAAACCCAGCCGGAAACCCGGAACGAGTCCTCAGTCATCCCGGACGGACCCCGGAACATTCCTGGACCACGGAAGGTCGAATCGGTGAACAAGCCCATCATCGCTTACCTGTCGGACATCGGTAACCACGACGAGGCGCACGCGCTCGGCAAGGGCCTTATCAAGACCATTGCCCCGGACGCGGAAATCGTCGACATCACCCACCAGGTCACGCCGTTCGATGTGCGGGAGGGTGGCCTCTACCTGCTGGACGTGCCGGCCTCGTTCCCCGCGAACACCGTCATTTCCGCCTACGTCTACCCCGAGACCGGCACCTCGACCCGCACCGTCGTGGTACGCAACGAGAAGGGCCAGCTGCTGGTCGCCCCCAACAACGGACTGCTGACCTGGGCGCTGCAGGCGATCCCGGCCGTCGAGGCCTGGGAGGTGACCTCGCCGGACGTGATGAACCAGCCGGTGACGCCCACCTGGTACGGCAAGGACGTCGTGGTCGCCTGCGGTGCGCACCTGGCCGCCGGCGTCGACCCGTCCGCCGTCGGCCCGAAGATCGACGTGGCCGACCTGGTGACCCTGCCGACGACCGCCGCCGTCCAGCTGGAGGACGGTTCGGTACGCGGCGAGGTCGTCCGGATCGACAAGGCATTCGGCAACGTCTGGACGAACATCTCGCTGGACGCGCTGTCCGGCGGCGGCGAGCTGGAGGGCAAGACCCTGCGGGTGACGGCCGACGGTGTGTCCCTGGAGATTCCGTACTACTCCACCTTCGGCGAAGTGCCGGTCGGTGAGCCGCTGGTCTACAACAACAGCCGCGGCAAGGTCGCGCTGGGCCTGAACCAGGGCAGCTTCCTGAAGCGGTACGGCGTGGGCAGCGGCACTGTCCTCACCATCGGCGTCGCCTGATCCTGCCGGGCACCCGAGCGATCCATCCCACCTGATGCACCCTGCGCCTGGCCCGGTACCGGGCCAGGCGCCTTTGCGCGGAGGAGAAGCACATGGACAGCCAGGAGATCGTCGACCGCTCGCACAGCCTCGACGGCCGGCCCGACCTGCTCAGCGATTTCTACGGCGACTGGGCCACCACGTATGAGAGCGACGCGAGCAACATGGGTTACGAAGGCCCGCTCAGGATGGCCGACTTCTACCTCTCGCTCGCTCCCCGGCTGCTGCCCGAACCCGCCGGCACAACGGCGCTCGACGCGGGTTGCGGTACGGGCCTGATCGGCCCCGTCTTCAAGAAGCTCGGCATCGGCACGCTCGACGGCCTCGATCTCAACCACGACATGGTCACGCAGGCCGCCGGTACCGGCGCCTACCGCCACCTCACGAGCGGTACCGACCTCAACCTCGGCCTGCCCGAGTTCGCGGCCGACACCTACGACCTCACCGTCAGCTGCGGCGTGTTCACCACCGGACACGTGGCGCCGCACGCGCTGGACGCACTGCTCCGCGTCACCCGCCCCGACGGCGTGGTCCTGCTCACCACCAGCGCCAACTACCTGACCACCACGGACTTCCACGCCTACCTGACCTCTCGTCAGGCTGAGCACCGACTGACCGTGCTCGACTGCCTCGCCGACCACCGCTACCTGACGGACGAGCGCGCCCACTACTGGGCAGTGTCACCCACCAGCTGACCCAGCGCGGTGCGGCACTCGGCCGCTCCGGAGCCCGGCCTCAGCCGTGTCAGCTACTGTCGTCAGCATGGTCGAACACGATGCCCTCAGCGCCACCCGCGAGGCCTACGACGCTGCCGCCCCCACATATGCGCAGCTCTTCCGCGACACACTGCGTGACAGTCCCCTGGACCGCGCGATCTTGGGCGCCTTCGCCGAGGCCGTATGTGCGGACGGGGACGGTCAGGTCGCGGACCTGGGGTGTGGACCCGGCCACATCACGGCTTATCTGGACGAGCTGGGGCTGGCAGCGTTCGGCGTTGATGCCGCTCCCGCAATGATCGAGCTGGCTCGGGAGGCCTATCCGGGGCTGCGGTTCGACGTGGGCTCGATGACCGCGTTGGACATCGCTGACGGCGTGCTGGGCGGCGTACTCTCGCGGTGGTCCATCATCCACACTCCGCCGCAGGAAGTCCCCGCCATTCTGGCGGAGTTCCACCGTGTGCTGGCACCTGGCGGCCACCTGCTGATCGGCTTTTCGGCGAGCGATGGTCCGTCTCACCCGACGCAGGTCTTCGATCACGCAGTCGCGCCGGCCTATCGGTGGTCGCCCGATCACCTCGCCGCGATGCTGCGCAAGGCCGGGTTGGCCGAGGTGGCCCGGATGGTTCGCGAGCCACAGCCCACCGACCGACGGCAGTTCCAGGAGGTTCAGCTGCTCGCCCGCAAAGCCTTGGCAGCGGCTGCCTGACCGGACACAGGACCGTATCCACTCCGGTCCATATGCCGATCCCGTGTGGGGCCGGGTCACCCCGCGAGCACAATGGCGTGCGGCGACGGCGCGAGCCGTGCCCGGTAGCGGCGGACGCCCCAGCTGCGGTGTTCCAGCTCTGCCGCCACCAGTACCTCCGCCCTGTTCACCCGGCCCGGCACCAGCTCCACCAGCGCGGCCACCGGGTGGTCACCGAGCAGCGGGAAGCGCTTGACCCGGCGGAACTCCCACTGCGGGTTCGGCTGGGACGCGCCATGGCCGCGGACGATCCACTCTTCCCT
This sequence comes from Streptomyces sp. NPDC000151, assembly GCF_040301705.1. Classification (NCBI taxonomy): domain Bacteria; kingdom Bacillati; phylum Actinomycetota; class Actinomycetes; order Kitasatosporales; family Streptomycetaceae; genus Streptomyces; species Streptomyces sp. NPDC000151. Next base: position 6,483 of record NZ_JBEPFC010000009.1, read on the forward strand.
CGCCTGCCCCTCACCCGGCGGCTTCTCCACCCCCACGTCCAGGACGCCGGCCTTCACCGTGAAGTGCACGCCCAAGCCGGAGTCGGCGACCGGGCGGCTGCGCTCGCCGGGGTCGATCAGCCTCGCGATGGGCTGCGCCCCGGGGCCGGGTGTGGACAGTGCGACGCCCAGGGAGGCATGGCGGAACGCGCCTTTGCTCTCCGGCGTCTCGGGGCGGAACGAGCACACCATCAGCAGGTGGCGGAACTCGCGGTCGGGCGTGGCGTTGCGGTAGGACCGCCAGTCCGCCGGAACACCCTCGTGGTCGGAGGGCAGCACGTCCCAGCCGAACGTGAGCCTGCCGCGCAGCGGACCGTCGTCGGCCGGGCTGCCGAGCGTGCGCTCCGGCACGAGTTCGACATCGTGCAGCCGGACTTCGGTCATGCGGTGGCTCCCTTGCTCAGGCCGTGCAGGTAGGTGAACGCTCCCCAGTCACGGTAATGGGGATACCGGGCGCGGGTGGCGAGTTGGGCGTCGCGGAAGGCGCGCTCCGGTCCCGCGCCCTGGGCAATCCGTTGGTGCAGATGGTGGTAGAAGTGCGTGGCCGGTTCCGGGCGCACGGGCCACAGGCACCCGACGACGGCCTGCGCTCCGGCGGTGATCAGTGCCGACGGGATGCCGCGGACGTTGTCCCCGCGGTCGAATCGGCCGAGCGCGGACTCGCACGCGGCGAGCGTGACCAGGCGTACGCCCCGCAGGTCGGCCTCCAGGAAGTCGTAGGCGAAGACCCGGCCGTCGTCGTCACCGTCCGGGGTGAGATAGAGGCAGTGCAGCCACGGAGCGTCCTGGTCCAATGCCCCGTGTACGGCGAGGTGGACGACGTCCGCCGTGGAGAGTTCGGCAAGCAGCCTCGCGCGCGTGGCCGCAGGCCCGGTGACAGCATCCGCGCCGACCGCCTCGGCGACCTTGCGCGCGTGCTCTTCCAGCCCCGGTTCTGCGTACAGACCGTACGGCACGCCACCGACGGCGGAGGCCAGTACCGCGGTACGACGCGGCCGTACGGGGCCTTCGACGGGTGACAGGGCTTCGAGGCCGGCGATGGTGGTGACGGTCCAGTCATCGGCGATCAGCCGGCCGCCGGCGCGGCACAGCGGTAGCGGCAGATAGTGCAGCGCGCCGTGCGGCCAGGCCAGGATCCGGTCCTTGCCCCGGGCACGCCACTGAGCCCACCGGTCGCCGCCGAGCGGCATGTCCGCCAGCAGTCGGCTGCCCTCCGGCGTCACATCGGCGAACAGCGGGTCGCGTTCGACCTCCGTCCGGAGCGCTTCGACGCGGTCCGCCACCGGGTGCCGGTCGTCGTTCTCGTCCGCGCCGTCGCCCAGCTGCACGACGAGTTCCCGGCCCTGCCTGGTGACCGCGAGCAGCACGGCCGCGCCGCTCACGGCCGCGGGCAGGAACCAGGTCAGCAGCACGGTCCGGTCGTCCAGCAACTCGTGTGCCCTCGCCCAGAGTTGCCGGTCGTCGATGAACGGTGCCGAGCGACGGCACAGCTCCTCGTCGATGAACGACGAGATACGCCACCGCAGATTGCGGGCGACCTGCGCATTGTCGTGGCCGCCGGGACGGTGGTCGGCGTCCAGCACGCTCAGCAGCTTCGGCGACGGATCTCCGGAGGCGGCGGGGCTCTCCAGGTCGCGCAGTCTTCCGATGAAGTGCTGGATGCGCGCGGGCAGCACGAGCGGACCCTTGATCCGCCACCACACGCCCAGCTGCGCCCCCTTGCCCGCTTGCTGCAGGCCGAGCAGCAGCCCCAACGGCAGCGTTTCGCTCTCCGCGGTGAACTGCCAGACCGCCGAATGCACGAGGTCGCGCAGCACCCCGCCGAGTGCGGGCGCGCCGCTCGCATCGAAGTTCGGTACGTCCACGATGATCGCGTACAGCGCGCCCCTGAGCTCTTCGCCGTGGAGATTGCCGACCTGCTGCACGAACGGCACCAGGCTCGCCCGCGCCAGTTCCTCGAAGCCGAGCGAGGCGTAGCCAAGTGCCGCGTAAGTGCGGTAGCCCCACGGGTACGGAACCGGACCGGGGGCCGGCTCACCCGCCTCGGCCGCCTGGTGGTACAGGTCTGCCGTCAGCAGCCGGACCTCCTCACTCGAACCGCCGCCCGCCTGCCGCAGGAGGCCGAGCCCCAGCGACGGCTGCCGCCGGTCGCGGGCGTGCGCGGCTGCGTGCAACAGGGCGGCCGTTCGCTGCCCCGGCGTCCAGGTTTCCGGGACGGTCGCCACGAGGGCCTGGTCAGGGCCGGGGCAGTCGGTGGGGTCGTCGGGCAGCACGTGCAGCCGCGCCTCGATCAGTTGCCTGCGGTGAGCGGGCCCCCACCGAACGTCGAGCCGGCCCGCCCAGTCCAGCGCGGTGCGCAGCAGCGGCCGGTCGGCGCGTTCCCGGCCCAGGTTGACGGCCTGGCTGATCACCTTCGCGGTTATGGTGGTGCCGCAGGCGGCGACGAAATCCGCCACGGGCGTCCCGAACACCGCCGAGAGCAGCCCGGCCACCGTTTCGGCGGGGACGCTCTCCACCACTCTGAGCAGGAACAACGCGACGTCCGGCGCGTCGAGAGCGGGTGAGCCGAGCAGCGCCGACAGCGCTGCCTCGGCAACGTCCCGGCGCACTCCGTCCTCGTCCGCGAGGATCTGTGCCAACAACGCGAGGAGCCGGGGCCGCTGTGTCCCGCCGTTCAGCTCCAGCGCCCGCAGCACCAGGCGTGCCGCCTCCGCCACCATCCGGTGGGACTCCGCCTGGAAGGGCTCCTCATCGGTGAACCAGGTGCGGTACAGGTCGGCCGTCAGCCGGGCGGACCACACCGTCAGCACCCCGCGGGCATAGTCGTCGGCGGCGAAGTCCTCGGGTCCCCGGGCCGCCCACCGCAACCGGGCGGCCGCCAGCAGCGCGGCCTCCAGGTCGGCGGGGTCGCTCAGCCCGGAGATCAGCCGCTCCGACACCTGGTCGGCCTCCTCGAACACGGAGCGACCGGCCCCGTTCGCGACCAGAGGGACGGCCGACTCGACGGTGTGCAGCGCGGCGACCCGCCAGTGGGTCTCCGACCCGCAGGCGTCGGCGACCTCCGCGACCAGCCGCCAATAGACGTACATGAACTCGACCAAGCCGCGGCCGTCGCGGAACTCGTCCCGGAACAGCAGGTCCAACATCCCACTGGTAGTGAGGATGTGATGCCCTGTCAGGCCCCGCCGCGTCTCCTCCACCACGCACGCCCGTCGCTTCGCCTCATCCAGCGACAGGAGCCGGTCGCACACGGAGAACGCCAGATCCATCAGCTCCCCGACAGGGTCGAGGACGAACCTGAGCGTCGGCTCGCCCGCCGCCTCGTCGCCCGGCCCGCCGAAGCGCACGGGACCGGCGCACACCAGCCCCTTCCGAGTCTCGAAGGCAAGCGCGCCGATCATGTCGTCCGTGGCGGGCAGCACGTGGGAGACGACCAGCATGACCCACTCCGAGGCGTCCGCCGCCTCCCGCCACCCCGGCGGCGTTTCCAGGGCGAGGTCGTACGCGAAGTGCGTACCGTCGGGGGCGAGGACGGAGAGCACACCTTCATCGTCCTGCATGACACACCACCGGGAATCGACCGGTTGGCCGAAGGGCAGTTGGTCCAGGGAGAGGAGCGCGGGAAGGCCCCACGCGGATGCCCGGGCGAAGAGGCTGCCGCCGGCCCCGTAACCGGTGGTGAAGGGGCTGATGTCGGCCGGCCCGACCGCCAGTCCGGCCCGCCGGACTCCGCCCACCTCCACCAGGAACGCCCACCCGGTGATACCCCGCGACAGTCGCACGCCGCCCCCCTTGGTGCCGACCGGTCACCGACGGGATCAACAGTGGCACAGAAGCTGCTCGGGCCTGCGCGGAATCACTCCCTCGCGGGAGGGCGGGCGCCCTCGACGAGGTCGCGGAGCTGGGAGCGGGCGGTGATGCCCAGCTTGGGGAAACTGCGGTAGAGGTGCGAGCCGACCGTGCGCGGAGAGAGGAAGAGTTTCTCGCCGATCTCACGGTTGGTCAGCCCGCGGGCGGCGAGCCTGACGATCTGCTGCTGTTGCGGGGAGAGTTCGGCGAGCGCGTCCGGAGCCGAGTCCGTGACGTCGAGGCCGGCGGCGCGCGACTCGGCCCGGGCACGCTCGATCCACGGTCGTGCGCCCAGGCGCCGGAAGGTCTCCAGTGCCCCGGTGAGCGGGGGCCGTGCTTCCGCGATCCGCCGGCGGCGGCGCAGCCACTCGGCGAGGTCCAGCAGGGCCTGGGCACGTTCGAAGGGCCACTGTTCCAGTGCCGGGTCCGCCAGGGCCGCCCGGAAGTGCGGTTCGGCGTTCTCGGGGGCGGCCAGCAGGCCGCGGGCCCGGCTGATCAGCGCGCGCAGGCGGGGCGAGGCGTTGTCCGCGAGTTCGCGTGCCGAACGCTCGACGATCGCGGTGGCCTCCGCTCGTCGGCCGCCGCGCACGGCGGCGGCGGCCAGGTCCGCGAGCGCCGGGTAGGAGGCGTGGTAGTGCACGGGCGCACCGTCCGCCGCGAAGACCGCGCGGAGCTGGTCGTACGCGGCCTCGTACGCGCCTTCCGCGGCTGATGCAGCGCCGAGCGCACGACGGGCGTAGACGGAGACCGAGCGGCTTTCCAGCGGATCGATCAGCGCGAGCGCGTCCTCGGCCCGTGCGCGGGCCCCCGCCGCGTCGCCCTGGAAAGCCAGCACGGTGGCATCCACCGCGGCCGCACAGGCCACGGCGTGGTCGAGGCCGGCCGTACGGCCGACCGCGGTGGTGCGCGCGCAGGCCTCACGGGCCTGTTCCCACCTTCCTCGTTCCACATAGGCCCAGGCGACCGCGCCGCCCAGCCCCTCCGGCAGCGGTCCCTGCAGTTTCCAGCGGTCGAAGGCTTCGTCGAAGGCGCGGACGGCGTACGGGGTCTCGTCCAGGACCCACGCCATGACGGCGACAGTGGTGAGCCGGTCGGGCCGGCGCTCCGCCTCGGCGGTCAACTCCGGTAGCAGGGCGAGGTGTTCATCCCTGCCACGGAAAGGGTCGGACACCGCCCGAACCCAGGCGCGCAGCCCCTCGTACGACTCGTCCTCGGGGAGGCGTCGCAGAAGGTCCTGGATGCGGTGTTGCTGAGTGTCATCGCCGGAGTAGAAGCGGACCACGGCGGCGTCGGCGAGGAGATCCATGGCGACGGCGGGCCGCGAGGCCGCCAACTGCTCTGCCTCATCAGCCAGTCGGGAAAAGACGACGCCATGACGCACTGTCAGTACCGCGAGCCTTCCGACCTGCACCGTGGCGGTGGCCAGCAGCGAGGGGTCGTCCGTACGGGCGCGTGCCTCGGCAGCCAGCTCCTCGACCCAGCCGAGGTCTCCGGTGAACACCGCCGTTGTGGCGGCTTCGACCAGCAGCCGGGCGCTGTCCGCGCGCCGCGGTGCGAGTTCCGCGGCGCGCTGCAGGGCCTTGGCCGCTGCCGCGTGGCCGCCGCGACGCCGGGCCCGGCCGGCGGTCCGCTCCAGTTCCGCCGATACGGCCCCGTCGGGGCGTGGCGAGGCGGCGGCGAGGTGCCAGGCGCGTCGGTCCGGTTCGTCCCGCAGCAGCTCCGCGAGCGCGAGGTGGGCCTCGCGGCGCGCGGCGAAGGAGGCGGCGTGGTAGACGGCGGAGCGGACCAGCGGGTGGCGGAACCTGATGTCCCGACCGGTGCGCCGGGCCAGCCCGGCCCGCTCGGCGGGCGGCCAGGCCTCGTCCTCGGCGCCCGGCAGCCCGGCCGGGACGGCGAGGGCCGAGTCGGCGGAGTCCATGGCGGCCAGGAGCAGCAGGGCCTGCGTGGTGGCGGCCGGGAGGTCGTGCAGGCGGGCGACGTACATCCGCTCCAGGTGACCGGTCACCGGGAGCGGCCCCGCGGCCGGCAGCTCCGACTCCGCGCCGTGTGCGGCCGCCGCCCTCGTCAGCTCGGCCAGCGCCAGCGGGTTGCCGGCGGCCTGGTCGAGGATCCGCGTCCTGGTCCGGCCGGTGGGACTCGCCGGCTGGAGATCCAGCAGGCGGTCGGCGGCGGCGCTGTCGAGCGGCCCGAGGGTGAGCGTCGGTACGTGCCGGTCGAATCCCGGGAGGTGATCGCCGGCGCGGGCCCCGATCAGCATGCGGACCGGATCACCCGCCAGCCGTCGGGCGGCGAAGGACAGTGCGTCCAGCGAAGCACGGTCGAACCACTGCGCGTCGTCCAGCACCACGAGCACCGGCCCCTGGTCGCCCAGGGCCGACAACAGGCTCAGAACGGCGACGCCGATCAGCATGGGGTCGGGGGCGGGGTCGGGGGCGGGGGCGGGGGCGGAGTCGAGGTCGGGGTCGGCCGTGGCCGTGGCCGGGCCGGTGCCGAAGGCGTCGTGCAGGGCCGCGCGCTGCCTCACCGGCAGCTCGTCCACGTCGGCCCGCACCGGCCGCAGCAGCTGATGCAGTGCGGCGAAGGCGAGCCGCGACTCCGTCTCGCTCCCGTCGGCACGCAGTGTGCGCACGCCGCTCGCCTCGGCCCGGAGCACGGCGGAGTCCAGCAGCACGCTCTTCCCCGTGCCCACGTCACCGACGAGCACCAGCACGGGCTCGGCCGCCGACGCCGGATCCACCGTACGGAAGAGGCGTGCCAGCTCCCTGTCCCGGCCGACGATGTCCCGACCGACGTTATCCCGACCGACGATGTCCCGGCCGACGTTGTCCCGGCCGAAGATCGGCTCCCCCGTGCCCGGCTCCGGTCCCGTGACGGTCCCGGTGCGCTCTGCGTGCCCTTCCACCGGGCAAGGCTACAAGCGGTGCGGCCGATGTCCGGGGACACGGGCGCCGAGGTGCAGTCACATGACGGATACCGGGCCCCCGAGAGCGCTCGTACCTTTCCTCTCATGGAACAGATCGAGCTCGGCAATGTCACCATCACTCGAATTCGGGAATACTACGGTTCCGTCGACATGACGCCCGACACCTTCTTTCCGGAAAGCCCGAAGGAGGCGTGGGAAGACGGCGCTTCCTGGCTGGCCCCGCATTTCCTGGATTCCGAGACCAATACCGTGAATTCCGCGATCCAGACCTGGCTGCTGCGCAGCGAGGGCAGAACCATCCTGGTCGACACCGGCGTGGGCAATCACAAGGAACGACCGTACTCACCGATCTGGAGCCACCTCGAAACGGACTTCCTGGCCAATCTCGCCCGGGCCGGCGTCGCGCCCGAGGACGTGGACATCGTCATCAACACACACCTCCACGTCGATCACGTCGGCTGGAACACATACCTGGACGGTCGGCATTGGGTCCCCACTTTCCCCAACGCCACGTACTTGATACCGAAGAACGACTTCGACTTCTGGAATCCCGAGAACGGCCACAAGCCGCTGCTCGGCCGCGGCAACCAGAACGTCTTCGAGGACAGCGTGGCCCCGGTGCACCAGGCCGGCCGGACACTGCTGTGGGAGAACAGCCACCGGATCGACGCCGGCCTCCGCCTGGACGCGGCTCCCGGCCACACCCCCGGCTCCTCCGTACTGACCCTCACCTCCGGAACGGACCGCGCGGTGTTCGTCGGCGACATGCTGCACAGCCCCGTGCAGATCCTGGAGCCGGACGCCAACAGCTGCTTCTGCGAGGACCCCGCCGGCGCCCGCGCCACCCGACGCAAGGTGCTGGGCTGGGCGGCCGACAACAACGCACTCGTGATCCCCGCGCACCTGGGCGGCCACGGCGCCGCGGAAGTGTCACGCGACGGGAACGCGTTCGCCATCAAGGCCTGGGCCCCCTTCACCCCCTACACCGACCAGACCTGAGCCCCGCGGAAAGGCACCACTGTGAACCACCACCCCGCCCCCGTCGTGACCACGGCGCAGGGGGCTGTCCGCGGCGTGCGCCAGGACACCACCGCCGCTTTCCTGAACATCCCCTACGCCGCCCCGCCCCGCGGCGCCGGCCGGTTCGCGGCACCCCAGCCGCACGAACCGTGGGACGGCGTACGGGACGCCACCGTGCCGGGCCCCAACGCACCGCAGTCCGAGCGCAAACTCGGCAACGTGGACATGTCCCCCTACTTCGGCGCCGGTTGGAGCCGCGGCGCGGACTACCTCACTGCCAACGTCTGGGCGCCTGCCATGACCGGGGGCGGCCTGCCTGCCATGGCTGGTGGCGATCTGCCTGCTACGGCCTGGGGCGGCCTGCCTGCCACGGCCGGTGACGATCTGCCTGCCATCGCCGCTGACGGTCTATCCGTCATGGCCGGTGGCGGTCTGCCCGTCATGGTGTTCGTCCACGGCGGCGGATTCGTCGCCGGATCGACGCGGTCCCCGATGTACGACGGCTCCGCCTTCGCCCGCGACGGCGTCGTCCTCGTCACCCTCAACTACCGGCTCGGCATCGCCGGCTTCCTCGACCTCCCCGGCGCGCCCGCCAACCGCGGTCTGCTCGACGTCGTCGCCGCGCTGCGCTGGGTGCGGGAGAACATCGCCGCCTTCGGCGGTGATCCGCACAACGTCACCCTCTTCGGCCAGTCGGCCGGGGCAACCATCGTCGGTGGTGTCCTCGCCACGCCCGAGGCCGACGGCCTCTTCCGCCGGGCGATCATCCAGAGCGGCAGTGGCCTGGGCGCCTTCACCACCGAGCAGGCCTACCGCGTCACCAGGGCGGCATCCGATTACCTGGGCATCGAGCCACACGCCGACGCCTTCGCGGAGGTCTCCGACGACGACCTGGTCGAGGCCGCCTCCCGGCTCGCGGGCATCGATCTGCGGACCGAGACGCACCGCGACCCGCTGATCGGGCTCAGCCCCTTCAGCCTTGTCCTCGACACGCAGCCCGCCGCGTCCGTCGCCGCCGGCCACGGCACCGACGTCGACCTGCTCATCGGCACCAACGCCGAGGAGGGAAACCTTTACCTCGTCCCCATGGGGCACTACTCCACCTCGACCGCCGAGGACGTCGACGCGGCGGCGGCCCGCGCGCACCCGGATCCCGCCCGAATCGTCGCGGCGTACCGGAAGGCGCGCCCCGAGGCATCCTTCGGCGAGCTGCGGTCCGCCATCATGGGTGACGCGCTGTTCGGCGCGGGTAGCCGCGCCCTGGCCGGCGCACATGCCGGCCACCCCGATTCCGGCACTTTCTGCTACGAGTTCGCGTGGCGCTCCGAGGCCGCAGACGGCGAACTCGGCGCGACGCACGCGGTGGAACTCCCCTTCGTCTTCGACCTCACACACCTTCCCCAACTACACGGCCCCCACGCCCTCCTCGGCCCCGGCAAGTCCCCCACGGATCTCGCCACCCGCATGCACGAGACCTGGATCCGATTCGCCACGACCGGCAACCCCGGCTGGCCCCCGTACAACAACGAGCACCGAACCACAATGCGCATCAACACCGAATGGACCGAGGTGAACGACCCCCACGACCGGGAACGCCTGGCCTGGAACTGACCCGCCCGCGTACCGCTCGGCTCGTCACCGATCCAAGCGCACACTCAGGGCGTAGACGCGGGTGATCTGTTCACTGCTCCCGTTGTCGTCCGAGATCAGGTACAGCGGGCGGTGTCCCTTGTCCGGGCCCTTGGTCCAGGGCTCGCCGAGAGCCATGCCTTCCACGTTCTGCAGCAGCGGGTTGAGCTGCTTGCTCGTGGTGGGGACGACGCCTGCGTCGCCCGCCGGGCAGTCCGCGAGATCTACGAGCAGGCGGCTGTGGAGGAAGACGTCGGATGGCTGGTCGTACAGCGCCGTGTGCTCGTCCACGCTCGCGGCGCCTTGGAGCGGGACATCGTAGATCCGGATGGTGTTGCCGATGCCGGCCACGTACTGCCGTTCCAGCGCCAGCAGCCGGTCGTCCCCGGCGGTGGCCAGTTCCGCGACGTACATGCCCTCACCGGTCTTGTACGCGTACTGCCGGTCGAGTTTGTAGGCGCCGCCGGGCGTGCCGCGATATCGCTGGATGCGGAGCAGGTTACGACCCCGGGCATCGCCGTCCGTCGCCAGCGGGCCTTCCATCGCGGCGTACAGATAACGTCCGTCTGCGGACGCCGCGAGCGACTCCAGGGTACGCCCGGCCTGCGCGTCCCCCTTCGGCCGAGCGCGGAACTGCGGGGGGATCGGCAGGGCCTTGCCCACCTGTTTGCCCGTAGTCATGCTGAAGCGCCGGATGGCCGGGCCCGTCTCGGACGCAACCAGTACCGTCTTGTCCCTCTTGCCACTGCGCTCGACGACCAGGCCCTCGCCGTCGAACCACTGCGACGGAGCAGTGCCGCTGCTCGGCGTACGCAGCGTCTTGGCCCGCTGCACCCGTGGTTCGAGCTTGGTCGCCCCGCCGAGACGCAGCGGGAAGATGCGCCCCGGGGCATTGTCCGTCAGCGCCCAGCCCTCCGTGGGGCGGGTGAGGGCGAGCGCTGAGAGACCTTCCACCTTTTCGCCCAATACCTGCTGTTTATCGAGTGCATCGGAGTAACTGAGCAGCTTCGCGCGGTCCGAGCACACACCCCCAGCGGGCTGAGGGTTACGCTCGTGCCACCAGTCGACCGCGCGTGGGACGACGGTGAACCCGGCGATCATGCCCAGGGCCAGCGCACCCGCCGTGAACCACCACAGCCGCCTTCGACTGGAAGGGGAGTGCGGCGGGGCCGGCTCTTGTGCCTGTGGTGGCGGGGCCACCGCCACGTTCCGTACGAACGACAGTGTGCCCACACCGCCGTCGTCCCGGACCTGCGGTTCCTGCTGCTGGGCGAGCTTCCGCCGCGCCATACGCTCGTGGACCGCCTCGAAGACCCCGTGCAGCGCCAGCATCTCGGGCCCGTCCGGCACACCCTCGCGCAGGACGCCGACGAGCTCCTCCGTGAACACCGTGCAGCGCTTGGGGTCCGGAGCGAGCGACTTGCGAGTGCCGGAAGAAGACGTCATCACATACGAGCCGGTCATGCCCTCCAGCGCCTTCCTCGAGGCGCGCGCCCTGGTCGGCGGCGTCGACGGCAGACATTTCGCCCTGGAGGAACCGGCCGCTGTAGCAGCAGTCGAGCAGCAGGACGCGGCGCTCGGCGGTGCTGTCGCGTATGGCCCGCCGAATATAGGAATCAGGGACGGAGGTCTCCGGCTCGTCCTTGACCGAGTCGGGCAGGGTCAGATACAGATGCTCCTCGTCCTCCCAGTCCAACAGGCCGTGTCCCGCGTAGTACACGATCAATGTGTCCGTGGCGATCTGCCCCGCCGCGCGGATCGAGCCCACCAGCTCCGCAGCCGACCGAGGATTGGGCACTGATGTGATGCGGCTCGCAGGGATGCCGAGAATTCTCTCGTCGGCCAGCACCACCGCGAGTTCGGTGAGGTTCCGCCGCACGCTGCGCAGTGGCTCCAGCTCTGTGTAGGCATCAACACCGATCAGTACGCACGCCGAGCGTGCCGGATCGATCCGCCCCAGGTGTCCAGGGGAGCCCAATGGCGTGTCGGGCGAGGTCATCGCTCGCCCTCCGGAGGCGCGTCGGCGTCTCCTCTGCCTTCCTGGCCCTCGCCGCCCGCCTCGTCCTCGTCCTCGCCCTCATCCTCCCCCTCATCCTCGTCCTCGTCGGACAGCACGGTGACGCCTGGGACGTCCCGACGGGCCACCTCAAGATCGCCAGGGGCGGCTCCACGGACACGAATGACAATCTCCGACCCGGGCCTGCGAGCCTGGCGCCAGGTGTCGTACGACATGAGCAACTGGACCAGCGAAACGACAGTCGACACTGACGCCAAGATGGCCTCGAGGCTGCCCCCCATCTCGCCGGGTCGCACCGCTTCACGTACCACGACCGTGGCGCTGTGCTCCCGTCGCCGTCGTGCATCGAGCAGCCATCTGTGCAGTAGACGCAGCTCGTTACGCTCGTTCCCGACACCGGCCTCATCAGGGCCACCGTGCTCCCAGCCGGAGTTCTTCTGCTCGAACGCGACCTTCACCAAGATCCCCCTGGAAGTCACTCACGCACCGCTTTTGTGACGCTGACACGCTATACAACTTCTTTTCCCAGTCCGGAAGTTACGCACCTCACCAAACTGCAGCGCCAGAAACACCAGCCGAACCCGTCAGGTAAAGATGGTGCAGCGGCAGCCCGGACCGCAGCAAGATCTGCGCAGAAATACAGCGATGCCGAGCAGGACAGCTACCGCTGCCGCCATCCCAACGAATACGCGCTGGCCAACCGCATCGACAACACCATCGACGCCATGCCCCGCGCCTGCATCGCGGCACCCGACATCGAGACACGCGCCGCACGCGGCCGAGCGGAAGCCCACCAAGATCTGCCCCGAGCGCTGGGCGACGCCGAGTGCACCGAGCGAGCCGCGCTCTACCGCCGGCTCGGTCTCACCTTCACCTACGACTCCACAAGCAAAAAGTGCTGGTGCCCGTGGACTACCAGTGAGTGTGAGTGTCCGAGGACCGACACGCTCCATACACACACGCCGGCACTTCGGGACGAACTGCGGCTGCCGTAGGGTGTCGGGCTGGGGCTGCACAGGTGTCGGTCGATGAACAGGCCCGGGTCATTCGTAAGGCCGCGAGCCCGCGTGGCCGCGGGCTACGACCGGCCTGGGTCACCTATTCCGCTCGTCGCCCGCCAGTCAGTCGCTCACCCTGCCCACCGCTGTCCGCGCGTCGACCACTCCCGGGCCCGGGCGGATACCGACGGAAGGCCCCAGACGGTGGAAAATGGGCGTGCAGGAGAGCCGCGACCGGCGACCGAGACAGAGGTCAGAATCAGATGGCCGGTTGTCACCGATACCAGTCCTCACCGTCGGACTCAAACGCTCGCACAAGATATTCCTGAAGAGTCTCGGCCACTACGGTTCGCGAGTCAGTTTCGTGGTCCCAGACCACAATAGGACCATCGGCACTACCTCGCCGCAGGGCGAACTGATCTCCACCGCCGTTGTCACCAAAGAACACAAGGTCACCAAATGGCTCGTAGAGTTCCGCAAAGGGGAGCGTCTCCCGGAACTCCGACACCGCCCCAGGAGATGTGCCGCACTCCTAGGGCCTCAGGGCGGTGGCCACCATCCCAGCAGTCAGGCGGATGCCACAGGGATGAAGTGTGTGACAGGCGGACGAATAGGTGATAAGGCGTCATTGACAGATCTGCTTCTCATGTCAACCGACTGATAAGGTTCGCCTGCGATCGAGCGAACGTAGCCCCTTAGGTCTCATATGCCGCCCCAACGCCCCGGGAACGCGCTTCCCTTTCTTCTCCTCTCGGCATTCCGTGTCCTCATTGACGAGTTGCACGTGCGCCTCGCCGACTTGGGGCACCCCGATCTGCGCCCGGCGCACGGCATCGCCATGCAAATGATCAGTGGGGGCGGGAGCATCACCGATCTCGGCCGACGGCTCGGGGTCTCCAAGCAGGCCGCCAGCAAGACGGTGGCAGGGCTGGAGAAGCTCGGTTACGTACAGCGGAAGGCCAGCGCCAGGGATCAGCGTCAGGTCGAGGTGACTTTGACGGCACGTGGCGTGGAGGCGCTGACCTTGTCGGGTGACATCTTGAACCAGTTGCGCGACGAATGGGCGGCGGAGGTCGGCGAAGACGACATGACTCTGGTCCAGGACGCACTGGAGAAGGTGGGACAGCCCGACGGGTTGGATCGCATCGTGGGGTGGCTGGGAGCCTGACTGCCGCCGGCCTACCGGGACGCCCACCACTTCTCAGGCCCCCTGTCCGGTTGCCGGTGTCCCGGGAAATGACAAACAGGCGCGTGCCCGTGCGACTCAGGTGAGTCGCACGGGCACGCTGCACGAAGCCAGTCGTCAGTGGTGCCGTTGCACCGACTCCGACTGCGCGCGAGTGTCAGTGACCCCCGCAGGGTCCTCGGCGCTCTCGGGTGCCGTCCGCTCCACGAACTTCTCCAGCGTGAACGTCATGTCACCGTTCGAGCCGTAGCGCGTGCACATCTGGGTGGGGTAGTACCCGGACTTCTCCACCGCCGGTGTCTGGGGTATCGATCGGCACGCCGCTGAAGGCTTCGTAGCGACGATCCAGTCCTTGTTCAGCACCGGTTCCCAGAACGTGATGTGCCCGTCCCACGTACCGTAGGAGAATGCCTGAGTGAACGGATCACCGTTGGCCGGAGCCGCATTGGGGTCGATGAGGTGGTTCCCCATACGACCCGCGGCTCCGGGCAGCCCCCAGCCCTCAGGAGCGTACGGTGCCGGCACGGTCTTCTTGGCCTTCGCGTCGTCATCGCAGTTGATGACGAGATTGCACGGCCCGTTGCGTATCTGATTCCGGGCCGCGAAATCCTGGATGAAGAAGTGCAGGTCGAAGTGCGGCTTGTCGAAGACATGCGTGGGACCGTGACCATGCATCTGCCAGTTGAACATCAGCCACTTGAACGGCAGACCGTCGAGCTTCGGGAACCACAGGTCACGCTCGTGGCCACTCGCACAGTCCGTTTCGAGGTCGATGCCGCCGCCGTCCTTGTCGAAGCACGTCTGACCGTCATGGCTCGGCGCCGACGGCAGCGACTTCATGGCCGCTGCGTCGACTCGGACGGCGAGCACTTTCGGATGCCGGGCGGCGTCGGCGGCGTACAAAGTCTCGACGAAGCCATCGCCGAGCGAGACCTTGTTGAACGACGTCAGAGCCGGCAAGCTGCTCGCCTCGGCCGGCTCCGCTGCCACAGAACGGGCCGCGCCGGTGGCCGAGACCAACGGCGCGAGCCCGAGCAGAGCAGCAACGCTGAGCCCGAGACCGAGCAACCAGCGCCCACGTACTTTCCTCATCATCGACCTGTCCCCCCGCTGTGTCTCTCGGTTCTCAGTGCTCTGCGTGCCACTCGAAAGCCTTGAAGGGCTCGTCGACCGGTGCGTCAGTCATGCGGTTGGCGTAGGTCGAGATGGTGTAGACGCCCAGCCCCAGCACGACCTCCAGCGCGTTCCGCTGGGTGTAGCCGGCGTCGAAGAATGCCTTCATGGTCTCGTCGGCCACATGTCCGTGGCCTTCCATCACCGCGAGGGTGAAGACCCGCATGGCCTCCAGCTTCGCGTCCTCCAGCGGCTTGCGGGCGCGCAGGGCCTCGATGAGGGACTGGTCGGCGTTGCTGCGCTTCAGCATCGCGCTGTGCATGGCCACGCAGTAGTGACACTCCACTGTGGTGGCCATCGTGAGGATGAAGACCTCGCGCTCGATGGGGCTCAAGGTGGTCTTGTTGAACAGCGCGTTACCGTTCATGAAGCCCTCGAGCAGCTCCGGCGACTCGGCCATCAATGCCACCGGCGCGGGCACAAAACCGAAGCCCTTGGCGGTGTTCTCCATGATGGGACGTGCGGCTTCGGGGGCCGACGAGACGTCGTGGCGGGTGAAAGCGGTCACGATGAGTTCCTCTCTGAACTGTGTGAGCCGAGCGACGGGACTGCCGTTCGGTGGTCTGAAGTGGCCCAGGCGTCGCGCACCGTCGTGATGAGTGCATCGAGCTGATCAGGGCGCAGAAGGGAATAGTGGTCACCTTCGAAGGTGTGGACGGCGACGTGCTCGGTGAAATGAGTGGCCCATGCCGAGGTCACAGCCTCGGAGGCGCCCTCGCTCGCGCGGATCAGCACGACCGGTGACCCGTAACTGCCCGGTTTGTGGTCGGCAAGGGCGCGGGCGTTGGTGACGAATCGGGAGAGCAGTCCGTCGATCGTCTCCTGATCGGTGTCGCCGTCCAGCAGTTCGCCGGCCCGCAGCCGTTCGACCAGGGCCTCGTCAGGATTGTCGACTTGTTCCAGGTCGTACCCGGCCAGTGGATCGGGCGCGCCGGCGATATGCGCGACGTCCCGGGCGAACCACTCGAGCAGCCGTGCGCGCGACGGGGCATCACCGTGATCGTCGGGGTGCTCCATCAGGTCGATGGCGACGACCGGGGCCACGGCGAGTCCATGCGCCGTCAACCGCTCGGCCCCGGCCGGCCAGCCGCTGCTGTGCTGCCGCGTAGTGTGCGACGACACGACCGCCTTCGTGTGCCGTGAGCGCATCGACGGCGACCGCACCGGCGATTTCGCCGAGCGAGTGCCCGACCACCACGGTGGGGTGTACTCCGCGGGCGGCCAGGCTACGGGTCAGCCCGACCTGGATCGCGTAGATCGCGGACTGGCACACGGCCACGCCGTACGGTTCGAGGTCGGCCCCAGAGGCGAGCAGTTCCGTAATGGAGGTCCCCAGCACCGGCGCCGCGCCGCGGTCGCACTCGGCGACCGCGGCGCGGAACACCGGGTCGGACCGGAGCAAGTCACGAGCCATTCCGGCCCATTGACCGCCGAAAGGTGAGAGCACGAACACCACGTCGCCGGTCTGCTGCATACCGTCGGACAGCGCGGACCGGTCGCCGTCCCGGACGGGTGAGGCGTCTGTGACAGCGGGCTCCCGCTGATAGGGGCCGACCACGACGTGCGCATTCGTACCGCCCCAGCCGAAGCTGCTGACCCCGCCCAGCACAGGCTCGCCGGACGGCAGGGACACCGAAGTGGACGGCACGGCCAGGTTCAGAGCATCGAGATCGATGTGAGAATTCACCTCACCGGCCAGGATGCACGGCGGGACGACGCCGTGGTGCATGACGAGAGCCGCCTTCACGAGCCCCGCAACGCCCGCGGCCCCCTCGAGGTGCCCGATGTTCGCCTTGAGCGTGCCGAGCTGGACGGGCTCCGCCGCTCCTTCCAGAGCGCCGGCCAGGGCAGCCGCCTCGATCGGGTCGCCCAGAGGCGTACCGGTGCCGTGTGTCTCGACGAATCGCACCTGTCCGGGGTCGGTCCGGCCCCGTGCATGCGCCTCCTGAATGACATCCTGTTGTGCGCGGGGGCTGGGCGCTGTCAGCCCATTGGTGTGCCCGTCGTTGTTGACCGCGCTTCCGTGCAGCAGGCACCAGATGTGGTCGCCGTCCCGCTCGGCATCGGCGAGCCGCTTCACGACCAGCGCTACGGCGCCCTCGCCACGGCCAAAGCCGTCCGCTCGGTTGGCAAAAGCCTTGCTGCGTCCGTCGGGCGCGAGTCCGCCGAAGGCGATGAGGTCGGCCGTGGTGGCTGCCGACTGAAGGAGGTTGACGCCTCCCACGATGGCAGCGTCGATTTCGCCCAGTCGCAGGGCCTGGGCGGCCAAGTGCACGGCCACCAGGGAGGACGAGCAGGCGGAATCCAAGGTGACCGACGGCCCATGCAGGTCGTAGAGGTAAGAGATCCGGTTCGCGACCATCGAGAGGCTCGAGCCGGTCGCCGTGTGCATGGTGTGCCGCCCCGGCCGGGATACCGCGCCGTGCTCGTTCCAGATGCTGCCGACGTAGACGCCCGTCGCGCTGCCGTGCAGGCCCGTACGGAGCAGCGAAGACGTCTCGATCGCCTCCCAGCAGACCTCGAGGAAGAGCCGCTGAACCGGATCGAGTGCCGATGCTTCGCGTGGGGTGAGATGGAAGAAGCAATGGTCGAACTCATCGAATTGCTGCCGCAGGTATCCGGCGTCGAGCGCCGGCGCCCGGCCGTCGGCGAAGCGCCCCTTCGGCGCCGGTCCGATTGCGTCCTGGCCGGCCAGGACCAGTTCCCACAGCTGCGAGACAGTGTCGGCGCCCGGCAGCCGCGCCGCCATGGAGACGATCGCCAGTGGCTCGGCTGGTTCCCCGCCGATGCGTCTTCGCCTTCCCGCTGCGGCATCGGCGGCCTTCTCCCTGGACACCGCAGCGGCTGCGAGCTTGTTCACGGTGGGGGCAGCCCACACCGTAGCGACGGCCAGGTCACGCCCGAGGCGCAGCCCCAGACGCCCGACCATGGCCGCGGCAGCCTGGGAGCTCATCCCAACCGAGGAAAAGGTCGCATTGCGGTCCAGTTCGTGGGCCGGTACGGCCAGTTCTTCAGCTACGTACGCCGCGATCCACTCGGCAACATCCGCTATCGTCCACGTTTCTTCCGTGCCCGTCATGCGCACCGCCCCATGCCGGCCGCCGTCTCCAGGACGACTGCGGTGAAGACCAGGGAATCCGTAACCAGCCAACGCCCGGTGACGTCGGCCGGCAGCCCCGGGGCCTGGCGGGTGCGGTGCAGGCGGGCGTCAAACCTGCCGCGCCAGGCACCCTCACCGAGCCGGCACAGCCCCCTCAGCTCGATCCGCAACTGCGCGAAGTCAAGGAGGCTCGCGCCCAGTCCGTAAAGGGCCTTGCACGCCGCTTCCTTGGCGGAAAAGGCAACCGTCTCCGGCCATAAACCGGGATCGGTCGGCCAACCACGTCGTTCTCCCGGCGTGGCGATGGCATTGACAAGCTCATCGGCGAGCGGACGGTGCGGTTCGGCGTCAATGCCCAGCGCGCGAACGTCACGGCGGGCAGCCACGGCGGCGGCACGGAACCCCGAACAGTGGGTGATCGAACCGGTGAACCCCTGGGGCCAGGCCGGTGCGCCACTGGACGTACGCACCAAGTCAGTGGATGGCGCCCCTACTGCGCTCAGCACCTTTCGCGCCAGCGCTCTGCCCGTCACGAACTCGGCGCGCCGTGCAGGCACCGCCCATCCGAGCGACTCCAACTCGCGATCAGTGGCCCCTGATGACACATCGCAGGTGGACTGAGCCACTTCGACACCGACCGGCACGATGTCCGCCATCAAGCCTTTGATGCCTGGATCCAGAAGTCGAGCAAGCACGTTGAAGACCCTCCCCCCGTATCCCCAAGAGGTCGTCAACCCGGTTGACGGTATCAGGCGAACCAGGGTGCTCAGCGGCATTATTGGCCCGGATTCACCCTGCCTTGAGGCGGAATCACCGCCTCCTCACGGCATCACCCACTGCGCGCCCACCACGCATATGCCCGTGACCTGCACCGCTCCGCACCCCACTCCCCCGCTTCACTGCACACGCACGTGATCTAAGTCACTCCAGCGGGCGGCGTCTCGGACAGTCAGCGCGCAGTCCCCTCGAATCTGCACCCCACCCAAGCACCGCCCGAGGCAGTCGGCGTTCAGAGCGCATCAAACCCTCTGCCGCCGCCGTCGACGTCAGGCGTTCCCGTCGGTCCCTTGATTCAGTGTCGAGCGTCCCTTCAGCACCGAAGGGACCATCCAGACCGGGCCATAGCACTGAGCGGCGGCGAGCAGAACGAGCAGACGTCCGCTCGCCAGGACCTCAGCCCGCAGGCCTCGACAAAGGGGGGTGTTGGTCATGAGCCGTCAAGAACAACGGGACAGACGCAGCGTGCCCGTCGGGCGGAGCATCACGGTGGGGCACGAGGGTCTCCTGCACTCGGGGAGATGTCGCAATCGCCACCGAAGTCAGAGGGTCTGAGGATGATCCTTTGGAGTGGACACCCTGATACTTGGATCTTGGTGGTCCAGGGAGGCATGTCCAGGTGGGACGCCAGTCTCCGTACCGGGAGGAGTTTCGGAAGGACGCCGTCGCGTTGTACCGCGCGTCCGACGGGAAGCGCACATATGCGGCGGTGGCCGCGGATCTCGGGATCACCGGGGAGACGCTGCGCACGTGGGTCCGCAAGGACACCGGCCGGTCCGCGCCTGAGCCATCGGGCGGCAGCACGCAGAGCCCGGCCGAGGAACTGGCCCGGCTGCGGGCCGAGAACCAGCGGCTGCGACACGCGGAGAAGGAGTGGCAGATGGAGCGCGAGATCCTGCGCCGGGCAGCCGACTATTTCGCCCGGGAGGTGAAGTGAGCTCCCGCCGCTGGGACTTCATCTCTGACAACTGCGCCGACATCGGTGTGAAGCGGATATGCCGGGCCCTGGGCGTTGCCCGTTCCGGCTGCTACCGGCACCAGGCCACCACGCAGGCCCGCGCCGAGCGCCAGGCCGAGCAGACCGCTGCGGTCGCCGAGACCCGGGAGATCCACGCCGCACACCACGGAGCCTATGGCGCCAGACCCAGCTGGAACTCTTCCGCTGGCTGGCCTACTACAACCGGCGTCAACGTCACTCCACCCTCGGCTATCTCACACCAGCCGAGTTCGAACAACAGTTGATCTCGTCACGTACGCTGTCACTCGTCGCATGAAACCCGGTGTCCACTCCCGAGGTTGAACCTCAGCCCAGCGGGCAATCAGTTCGCGCCACACGTTGCCCCCTTGTGTTTACATTCGTACGGATCATCGTATTCGGGACTGGAACCAATTCCCGAGTACGTCGTCGCCTGGCCGGTACCCCCAAGGCATCCGTCATTCGGGCGCCAGCCCTGCATGCGAGCTCGCTGAGCCTCCGGGCAGACGGGTGGACGGGTGGACGCATCGAGTTCAGCGTCAGGCCGCCCGGCGTTGGCTTCCGCTTCTGCAGGTCAGTTTCCGGCAGGGGCGGGGATGTTCGGGTGATCGGTGAGCCACTGCTGGAGTTCGCGGTGGCGGAACTGGTAGGCGGTGCCCGACAGACGCATCAGCCCGGCGGCACAGCACCAGTCGAGGAACGCACCCAGGCGCCACGGCAGCTTCCCCCGGGCACAGATCAGGAAGACCGCATATCGGCGCAGGGGGGCAGCCCTGACCATCGTGGCAGCCAGCCCGACGGCCAGTCCTATAGCCACACCGCTGAAGGGAGCCAGGCTGAAGGGGGCCAGATCGAGTGCAGCGATCTCGATCCCCCCGGAGAGGGCGATATCTTCAGGCCACCAACTGGGGAGAATCTCGCTCGCGTACCGACTGGGCGTGGCGGTGCCCTTGCGCCCTACGCCAGCGACGCTCAATAAGAGGGTCCCGACCAGTGCGCTCGAGAAGCCGCTCGCGACTCCGGCCAAGACGGCGCGCGGCAGGACCCTCCGCATGACGGTGCGCGGGGAGGCCGTCGCGGCGGGTTCACCGGACGCTCCGTCCACGAGTCCGCCGAGGACGCCGCCCACGACCCCGCCCACGCACCCGAGCACGAGGCCGACCAGCGGCATAACCAGCGGGCCCGGGACTTTGCCCAGGCCGAGAATGCCTAGCTCCAGTGTCACAATCGAGTCGAGAGGACCCTTCCCTAGCGCCAAAGCCACACCATTCATGGCGAGCCCGCCGCTGATCCCCCATAGGAGCCCCATCAGCAGCCTCCGCCCCAGCCCGGCCCAGAACCGGCGCAGGCCACTGCGGGACCTCAGCAGTCTCCACTCAAGGTGTCTTGGTACGGGCTGCCGGGCACGTACCGCGGCCAGACCCGCGAAGATACCGAACGCCAAGGCGACCACCAGAGCCGTGAGAATGACGAGTAGCAGGCAGACCAAAAGACCCCAAAAGGTGCTGGATGCATAGAAGTCGGTGAGGGACGGGTCGGTGGAAAGGAAAAGGAGCAGGAGCAGGAGCAGGGTGGAGATCCACGGCAGGAGTGCCGCAGTGGCGGTGAGCAGGCCGTCGGCCATGCGCACGCGGAGGCGTCCGGCCAGCGGCCAGAGTTCATGGAGAACCAGGTCGGTGCCCGGTCGGGCATCAGAGGGCTCGGGCTGGCCCGGCGCGTCGAGGTGGGTCGCGAGGCGGGCGAGCCATCGGTGGACGCGGGCGGTGTCATAGCGAGGGTGGGGGTACAGGGTGCTGGCGGCGGGGATGAAGCGGGCCAGCAGGTGCTCGTCAAGTTCCTCGGGGGTGGTGTGCCGCAGGAGTTCGGCGGGGTCACTGTCACGGGCGTACACGGTGGCCGCGAGGCACAGCCGCCACGGTGTCGACAGCGTGGTGGCCAGCGGACCGGTCGGGTCGTCGCGCAGTGCTGTCAGGACGGGTTCCCAGCGCGCGGGGGTGCCGGACCGGCTGAGCAGATAGGCGTGTGCGTCCAGAGCGGGGACGGCGTCGATGTCGACGCGCGCGGCGTCCAGCAACCGGGTGTGTGGCGCGAGGGCGTCGTAGTGGGCGGCGCGGCAGGTCAGTACGAGAGGGCCGGCATCGCGGCCCTCCTGATAGGCGTTGAGGGCGTCCAGCGCGGCCAGAGCGCGGGGAGCATCGGGAGAGGGAGTGCCGTCCGGCTGGGTGGGGTCCATCTCGTCGAGGCCGTCGAGCACGGGGAGCACCCGGTGGTGGCGGACGAGTGCGTCGGCCATCGCCGCGGGCCAGTCGTAGACGTCGACGAGCCGGCCAACGAGCAGTTCACGCACGGGGATGCTGGTGTCCCATTCGGCCAGGGACACCCGTACCGGCACCGGTTCGTCCTCGCCGCGCTCTTCGAGCAGGGCGAGCATCAGTTCCAGGGCCAGGACGGTCTTACCCGAGCCCGCGGCGCCGGTGACGACCAGGCGGCGTGGGCGGGTCTGCCGGTAGTAGGCAGCCACGTCCGGAACGGTGAGCGTGCCGTCGAACAGGCGCCCCGTGTCCGCGGGCACCGTCGCGGCACGGGCCGGGGCCGCCCGGACGGTGAAGGTGAGATTGATGCGCTGCGTGTCGTTGCCGAGGAGCTGCCGCCACTGTTGCTCCTCGGACTTCTTGATCTGCGTCGCCAGGGTGGCTGCCCAGTCGCGTGAGCGGTTCGCCAGGTCACCCTCCGGGGCCCGGCGCAGAGCCAGAACTGCGGCCAGCAGCCCCGCGACCGCGATCGGTAGCCCGAGTAGTGCGGCCGTGTCCGCGGGGTCCAGCTTCTCGGCACCCCACACCTGCCGCACCGCGTAGATGAGGCTGGCTCCCAGCAGCACCACAGCGCAGACGCCCAGCCGTATCCACCGACGCCGATGCCCGCCCCCCGATCCCCTCCCTTGCCATGGTTCACCCGTTCCCGGCAATCACCGCACCGTGCACGAGGCCGATTCTCTGGCAACGGGCTTTCAGAGATAAGTACATGACGGAACATTACGGCTGTGGAGACTCGGTGGTCCACCGTGGCAACACGGACCCAGGCCGCGGGCCTGCTCGCCCAGGCCGCCGAGGCCGTCCGGGCGGCGCCCCCACCACCGCATTGCCACTCGCCCTCGCCGCACGGAACACCAAGCAGACCGGCTACATCGCCAAGGAGGGGCACCCGAGCCTCGAAGTCAGAGACTTCACCACCGGCCGACTGCGCTACTCCTCCCCCAGCGGAAACATCGACAGCTCGGAACTATTGGCAGGCGGTGAGCTCCTGGTTCAATCGGCGAATCCCATCCCGATCCAACTCGAAATATCAGCATCAGGGATCGCGGCTTCAAGCTGACGAATGTGCTGGAGAATTCCCGCTGCAGGCGTGCGGACGGCCGTGATGAGATGAGATCGTCTCAACGAAAGGATGAGATGACCCGGACCACCCCGCCGCGGCCCCTGGACATTGAGCAGATCTTCCCCGAGCTGGCGGCCCACCGTGCGACCAGCACTCGCCTCCACCCTCGACCCGGGGCGCCGAAACCTCACGACAGCTCCGTCGGCGGGCCGCTGTTGTGGCCGGCGGACGAGCCAGCAAGGTACCGATCTGGTCCAGGTGTTGTGGTGCCCGTTTGATGGTCACGGTCGGCAGGGGACGGTCGCCGTCGACGTGCGGTGGCGCGACTCCTCACGGTGTGAGGAGTCGCGCCACCGCTCCCGGAAGTCGTCGGATTCGACGGCTACGTACCCGAGCCCTGCGTCATCGCCCCCGAGCAGGTCGTGGAGCACGAATACATCGAACTGCTCGACGTCGACCTGCAAGAGCGCATCGAGGAATGGGAGATGCGGCTTGAGGAGGAAGCCGAGAACGATGAGGAGGACTTCCTCAGCTACCAGGGCGACCTGTCCATCGCCCCAGGGTGGAAGGTCGGAGGCTTCGCGGCGTGGAATGTGACCGGCCCGGCCAAGATCACCTGCTCGTGCGGCAGTCACATGCGGCTCTTCCTCACCATCGCCACCTATGAATGGGGCGGCGTCGTCTCCAGCTGGACCCCGGTGGAGGATCCCCGGGCCCCCACCCCTCAGGACAACAAGCATCCGACGGAGGTCCGCCCTGGTAGGGACGGTGCGCTGAACATCTTCGCATGCGCGGCTGACCCCCGGCACGAACACCAAATCGTCCTGCAGTGACCTGACCGCCACTGCTTTCACCGGCGCCCAGCCTCGCCCGCCGGCATTGCCTTCCACCTACGGCACTCCGGGCACCGGGTCAGCTGGGAGACGCCGTTGCGGTTGCCGCCCGGCCGCGTTCGCGGAGGTCTTGCGCGCGCCGGGCCTGCCCATGACCGACGCGAGGCGGCGTTTGCCGACGGCAACGAACGCGGCGGGTTGTCTGATGCTGACGGGCCTGTTCGAGTGCGCGTGTACCGCAGCCCACCCTCGGCTGCACCGCACCAGCAATCCATACCTCTTCCGCGGCCTGATCACCCACGGGCTGTGCAACCGCCGGATGCAAGCTCAGTGGTCGCACGGCGACGCGTACTACCGCTGCCGGTTCTCCGAGGAGTACGCCCTGGCCAACCGCAAACAGCACCCCCGCAACGTCTATCTGCGCGAAAGCTGGATCACCCCGCCGCTCGACGACTGGCTGGGCAAGGTCTTCGCCCCGCACCGGCTGCACAACACCATCGATCTCATGACCGCCACAGAGGAACTGCCCGACCACGACGACACGGCCATCGCCGCGGCCCGCGTGACCGTCGCCGACTGCGAGGCCAAACCGGCCACCCGCCGCGCCGCACTCGAAGCCGGCGCCGACCCCGCCCTCGTCAGCCAATGGATCACCGAGACCCAGGCCAAACGCGCGGGCGCCGAAGCCGCACTCCGCACCACCACCGGCCGACCAGACACGCGCATGAGCCGAGACGAGATCACCCGGCTCGTACACGCGATCAGCGACCTCGTCGCCGTCGTACGCCAGGCCCGGACCGAAGACAAGGCCGAGATCTACCGGCAGCTGGGGCTTCGGCTCACCTACGACTCCGCACGGATGACGGTGCGGGCCGAGCTCACACCAGGCCCGCAGGGCCCACCCAGCCTCAAGAACGACAAATCCCCACGGTCTCAGAGAATCCGTGGGGAAATGGTCCGTGTCCGAGGACCGACACGCTCCATACACACATGCCGCTACTCAGCGATCGGCTCCAACTCCCCTGATCCGTAGCGTCGGTGTCCGGTGTCCGGCCTCAGCCGCCGACAAAGTCGATCGTGAGCTGACCAGCAGGTACCAAGGTGAACCGCCTCTGTGCCATCGACGCACCGAGTCATAAGCACTCACCCGCTCACAGCACGAGGGGCAGGAGTACGCCCAGGCGCTGCAGTTCCTCGATGTGCTCCGCCGCGCGTCGTGGTGCCTCGCCGCCTTTTATCAGCGCTCCGGCCTCGATATTGCGCCGGGCCGCCGACTCAGTCAGGTTGGCACTGCCCAGAAAGAGCAGGCGCCGGTCGGCTACCGCCAGTTTGGCGTGCTGGCGCGAGTGCGCGGCCGTGGCCGGATCACGTGCCCAGTGCCAAATACGCAGCCCCGGTACCGTGGCGAACGCATCGGCCGGTTCCCGGCCGGAGAGGAGACCGCCGGCCCCTGCCAGTGTCTCGACCACTATGTGGATCTCGACTCCTCTGGCCGCGGCCTCGGCCAGAGCCCGCGTCAGTGCCGGGTACGGGCGAGCTGCGTACGTCATGGCCAGGAGTTCCTCCCGCGCTTCGGCAATGACTTCGACGAGTACCTGAGCGGTCGCACGCACCGGAACGGCCGGCGTCGAGGGGCCGCTCCATACTGTACGAACCTGAACCCTGTCCCGCGCATGGAGCGTGGCAGCCACATAGCCACGGATGTAGGCGGCCGCCTCGGCGTTGGAGACCGACTCGGCCTCCAACGCGTCGTACAGCTTCGCCACCGCCTCGTTGACCCCTGGAGTCACCAGTTCGGTCAGCGCTCTTTCCCTCCGGTCCTCACGTACCAGCAGGCCGGCGAGGTCCTTGCTGCGGGAAAGGCCGAGGGCCACGACCGCGTCCTCGGCGGCGGCCTCGAACTTGGGCCTGCTCACGGCAGCAGACCAACCGGTGTCAGCACCTGCTCTTTATCTCCTGAGAGTGGCACGAGGAAGCGTCGGTCCAAGAACCGGTTACCGCGCTCGCACGTGGTTTCCGATACGAAGAGGCAGACATGGCAGGCCGCTCCGTGGAGGTAATCGGCCGGATCGTGCGGCAGACGCTCCGAGCACAGCGGGTCGGCCGAGCAGTGCGAGGCATCAGCCAGGGAACGGCGCAGGATGCGGTCGAATTCGCGCTCCTCGGCCAGGGACACGAGGCCCCCAAGGGTGCCCTCGGAGTCAGGTACAGCGGTGTAGATGAGGATGCCCGATTTCGGGTTCTGCTCGTCACCCGCGTAGACGCGTTCGGCGAGTGAGGCCGAGTTGTAGCCGCATTCCAGGGCGATCGTGCGGATGAGCAGGTGGGACAGTGTATGCAGGGCGATGTACCGTACTCCGGGCCAACCGTAGTAGGGGTCGAAGTCGCTCGTCTTGCGGTCCGACCTCCGGTTCACGCGGAAACGGCCGAAGGCCTGCCTGTGGGCCTCCATCTGCGGTGACTTTTCCACGCGGGCCACCCAGTCGGCCATGAGGTCGTCCCGTACGCGGAGGAAGATGCCCTCGCCTCGGACCTCGCTGGCCGGCACCCATGTCTGCGCACCGCGGGACAGATCCACCCTCGTGGCGATCTCCGGTGATTCGGGGTCGGGGGCGTCGAGCCGGGTGAAACCGATCAGGGCCCGGGCCTCGCGCAGCCGCTCGACCTGACGGATGTCGGAGAACAGTTCCCCGAGAGTGGACGGGACGGGGACCCTCCTCAGCGCGAAGTCGTCGCTGGGCGGTGGAACAGGGCCGGAGAGGGCGTCCCACTCGGGCCCGAAGAGGTCGGCCTGTACGTCGGGGGCGGAAGGTGCCGGTGCGCTCGTCCCCTCCTTCCGCGCCACGATGGCGGCGACAACCGCATCGGCGTCGAACCCCTTGAGGAAGCCGAACTTGGGGATGCTCGCCACGAAGTCGTACTGGTTTCTTTCCCCGATGACCTGCAGGTCAGGCCAGTGGTCGTCAAGGAGCTTGTCGATGTCACTGCTCTGGCCCTGCGGCAGGGCCAGAGCGCTGAGAGTGAGCGGAAACCACTGATTGGACGCACCGGCCACCATGAGGACCGGGTCCTGCTCACAGCCTCTCGCCGCATACGTGCCCAGATGCGGGTGGCGTCCGCGGCACCGGGGCAGATGACGGCGGCCTCGTTCACCCATCGCCTCGCGGATGTTGCGCTTCTCGCCGCACGCGACGCATTCGATGGTCACGTTGGCGGCCTGGTTGCCGCCGTGGTCCTTCATGCGCAGCTTGGGACGCTCCGCCCGGGAGCAGCTCTGTCCGTGGTGGACGTAGGGCGTGTACGGGAACTCGTCGAGATGTCCGGCGGTGCAGACAAGGGTGAAGCGAGCGGCCACGGCGAGTGGCTTCCCCTTCTTGCAGTCGTGGAGGAATTTGGCCTCGTGCGGTGTCCGCGGATTAGAATTGATGAAGGCGAACTCACCCGAGTCCACGGCGGCCAGCACATTGCAGGCAGTGCAACGCAGCCACTGGGGGAACGGCGTAACCGGCACTCCGATGCCCTGTGCGGCCCAGCCCTTGGGATCGGTGTCCCCGCCTTCCAGCCACGGTGCAGCGCGCAGCTGCTCGATCTGGCCGCGCCCGTAGCGTTGGAGTGATCGGTTGACGGCAGCGCGCAACCGGGGCTCGTCGATATCGTAGTCGGTGATGCCCGAATAGCTCCAGGACTCGAGCCCCTTGACGAGTACCGAGAAGTTCGGCAGGTCGACCAGGGAGCCGATGCCGGCGGTGAACATGAGGTGGCTGGGACGGACCGCGCCGACCCTGCGATTGCCGTTGACGCTCATCGCTGTCCCTTCCTTGCCGTGCCGGAGCTCGTGGGTCCGTACTCGTCACTGTCCACGGTGGCCGCCACGTCAGGATCGGTGCCGGAGTCGGAATCGGATGCGCCGAAGTGCCAGTCCGGCCCACCCCCCGACGAGGACTCCTCGAAAAAGGCTCCGCCACCGGGCAGCAGGAGGTTGATTTCGTTCTCCGTCTCACGCATCGACATGCCAACGGTCAGTTCTGTCCACTGGGACCCGTCCGCCCTGCGGAGAAGGCCGCTGACGACTGTCTTCTTGCGCTTCTCCTTCCGGTACCCGAGGGTCGCTGAGCTCTCCTCGCGCTTTCGCCGCCATTCGTCCTTGAGCCGATCCAGGCGCTCGCTCAGGTATTGGCGGGCCCGGTCACCCGGCGCCACCCGCTCGGCGCGCTCCAGGAGTCGGCGCTCGACGTCCTGGGCAAGCGGCCCGTCGAGGTCGACCCACGAGGCGTCCAGGTTGCGGGACGTTTCGTAGGCCGCCTGACGAAGGGCGGCGACATAGGTGGCGGCCACTCCTCTGTCGAGGGCACGACGGGTGAACGGGGTGACGGACAGCGCTTCGACCTGGCGGTAGAAGGTGGCGTGGTAGTGCTCGAAGTCCTCGTAGTGAGCGAGGTCGCGGGGCCGTGACCAGTTGTAGAGGGTGACGACGAGACCGGGCCGTGCGGCATCACGGCCCACGCGCGACGATGCCTGGATGTACTCGGCAGTGTTTTTGGGCTGGCCGACCACCAGCATCAGGCCGAACCGGGAGACGTCGACGCCCACCTGCAGCATGGAAGTGGCGAGGACGACGTCGACTGCCTGCTTCGCGGTCGGCGTCATGGTGGCGCGGGGCAGGCGCTTCTCCTTGTGGGCGACCGCATACTCGCGCAGAAAGGCACGCCGCCGGTCGGAGGTGTCGCGCTCGGGGTCGAACTCGACCTCCAGGCGCTTGAGGGCCGCACCGACGTCGGCCGAGGAGATGCGCGAAGTCAGTTCCTGGATGCTGAGCATGCCGGCGCGGCCCACGATGCGGTCGGCCAGTGTCTCCTGGCCTCTGCGACTGCCGTTGGAGCGCACTCGGGTGGTGATGTCGTCGTCCATGTACCGCCGCATGCCGGCGAGTTCACGGGTGGCATTGAAGTACCCGACCAGCGTCATGTAGGGATCGGCCGGCTTGCCGTAGTCGTCGAAGAGCTGCTGACCGGCCAGGAGCAGGATCTCGGCGACGCGGATCTCGGCTGCCTTGAGGCGGGTGCCGTGCGCGCACACACCCAGGTAGCGTCGGCCGGGATTCTCCCGGCTCAACTCGACCTGCCGGGAGAAGAAGGTGTCGCCGACGTCGAGCACCTGCGGCGGGAAGACGGCAACCTTGCGGCCGAAGACACCGAGCACCTGGTCGGCGGCCCGTTTGGTGGTCGCGGTGGAGGCGACGATCTTGGGCCCGACTTCGTGACGCTGTCCCTGGCCGTCGGTGAAGCTCCAGCTGCACAGCTGGTCGACGGCGGACTCGAAGAGGCCGACGATGGTGCCGAGCGCCCCGGATATCAGATGCAGCTCGTCCTGGATGATCAAATCCGGGGGACGGAGTCGGGTGACCGGCTGTGCGGTGACGCCGGGCAGGTCCCCCTTGGCGTGGTGGCGACTCCCGCATCCCGTCTTGGCGTCGAGGTCCTCGTGTCGATAGCCGTGCCGGGGGCAGAGCTCCGTGACCCGGCCGAACAGCAGCCCGGCATACCCGTTCCAGGGGAGCTGGGCGAACTTGTCCACCGTGGCGATCAGCAGCGCCGGGGCCAGCCGGTAGATCTCCTCGTCGACGGTGAGGACGGGGATGCCTTCACCGGGTGCTTCACGCCGTGAGAAGGGGCAACGGTCCGTACCCTCCCCTCGCGAACAGTACAAGATGACCCGGCGCCGCCCTTCGTCGTACTCCATGTGGGAACGGGCCGTCAGTCCACTGCCGCACCAGGGACAGGTGAGGACCTGAAGAACGCGTGCGTGCTTGTCACTCGCGCTCTCCCTGGCGTCAGCGATCTGTTCCTTGGCCTCCTCGAACCAGTTGGGCGAGACGGAGGTGCCCACCCAGAGACCGATACGGAAGGGAGTGGCGCCCCAACGGGCATCCCTCGCATACTCCTCACGACGCAGCACTTCGCAGGCGCTGACCAGGGCGGCGGCCCGCTGAAACTGCTGGGCGGTCAGCAGACGCAGGGTGTAGCGCATGAGGACACCGACACCCGCCTCACCGCTGCGCGCCTCTGCTCCCGAGCCGACGGTGCCCTGCAGCCGTCGCAGGGCGAAGGTATAGGCGGCGAGGCCGAGGTACGCCTCGGTCTTGCCACCGCCGGTCGGGAAGAACAGCAGGTCGACGAGTGCTTCGCGGCCGGTGCCGCGATGCGGGTGGCCCGCGCTGGACAAGGAGTCGAGGTTCAGCAGGACGAAGGCGAGCTGGAACGGCCGCCAGCTGGCCGCTTCCTTGCCCCTGGCGTACACCTTGTCGTACGCCTCCTGGTACGAGTCGCGCTCGTCCTCACGGCCTGCACGGGCAGCGGCGATGGCGGTATTGCGGCGTTGCAGTGCCATGGCGCGGTTGGCGAACCGGAACGCTTCCAGGGCGACGTCGTCGGCCACGAGCCGGTCGATGCCCAGCGTGATGCGATCGCAGATGTCCAGCGCCTGCTCGATGGCGGCATTCGCCGATTCACGCAGATCGTCCGGGAGCGAGCGGGCCTTCTGACGCTGCTGATCAAGCCAGGTGCTGTAGCCGTCGGCCAGCGGTGCCAGGGCGGCACTGAGTTCGTTCCTGCGGGCCGGTACCGCGAATGCGGCGAGTTCGTCCATGCCCAGTTCGAGCCCACGGAGCAGGGCCTGCTCATCGACGGTCGGTGCGGTGGTGGACCGTACGTCGTAGTCCGGAAGCCAGGTCGTGATGAGCCGGTGCGCGTTCCGCTCGCCGTCACGTACATGGGCGCGGACGGCGACGTTGCGGCCCTTGGCGTGGCTGAGGCTGTCCCGGTAGAGGAGCCGGAGGCGCCGGTCCTCGGCGTCCTCCGTCGCATTGCCGTGGTGTGCGGGATCGAGCGGGTCATCAACGGGGAGGAACACCGCGGCTTGGTCGTCGGGGAAGGCGGTGACCTCCACCTGGGTCTGGAACAGCCAGTGGGCGTCGCGGGCCTCACGGCTGTCCTGCTGGCGGTTCACCAGAGCAAGTTCGACGACGCGCAGGTCCTCGGTTCCGGCCCGGCGGATGTGCCGACGTATGCGCACCTCCAGGGAGACGGCGCCGCCTTCGAGTTCCACAGTCCGCTCGACTTCGCCGGTCACGTCGATGTCCACGGGGTGCTCGACCTGCTCACGCGACCAGACCCGGCGGGTCGTGCCCCGGTCCGTGGCTTCCTCGGACTGGGTGTAGCGGCCCCAGCGGACGTGGGCGCTCAGCGTGCCGACGGACGCGGGGACGGTGAACGATAACCCCATGGAGGAGGCCCAGATGTGACCGGCCGCCTGCGGGGTCAACCGGTCCTGAGGAGCGGCGTCATCACCCTCCTGTTCGTCGCCCGAGTCGCCGTCCGCGCTCTGGGCCGCCACGAGCGCAAGATCGTCTCCCGTGACGGCTTGGGGCTGCGGTCCGAGCATTCCGACCAGGTAGCGGTCGCGCGGCCCGGAGGAAGCGCTCGACAGGGTCTCGGTCTTACCGTCCCAGGGGCCCAGCAGATCGCGGCGGATATAAGTGACGAGCTTGTCCCGCACGGTGTACGAATCCCCGGCACGGAATGTCTGGGGCACGTCTTCGAGCGGATGCGGGACAGCGGCCTGGAAAGGCTGGGCCGGCATGGAGTGGGTCCTCTCGGACAGGTCCGGTGAAGCACGAACAGATATCGGTCGTAAGGCAGCACCTTAGAGCGTTGACAGAGTTCACACAATAACTTCGTCGGGCTCCATCGCTCTCGGCGGAGTACCTCTCTAGGCTTGGCCTCGACCTTCAGTCCCTCCGTCATCCGAGGACGCCATGCCCCGACTCGCCCTCTCCGACGACTTCGTCGCGGACCTCATCTCACTGCAGAGACCCGTGCAGAAGGACGTCAACGACGCGATCCGGATTTTCCGGAGCATGACCGTGCCCCAACTGCACGCCAACAAGGGCATGCACCTGGAAAAGCTCGAGCGAGCGCGTGATCCCCGGATTCGCACCATACGCATCACCAGGTTCTACCGAGGCGTCCTGCTGGCCCCAGATGACGGGAGTGACCTGTTCACCCTGCTCCGGGTCGCCCCGCACGACGAGGCAATCAACTGGGCCTGCAAGCGGGCCTACTCGGTCAACGGCGCCACCGCGGGGCTCGAGGTGCGCAATGCCGAGGCCCTCGAACAGATGGAAACTTACTTCGGGACCAAGGCGGTCACCACCCCGACCCGCCTCTTCGAGAAGTACTCCGACACCGTGCTGCGCGATCTCGGCATCGACGACCAAGTTCTACGCCTGGCCCGAGTCTGTGTGACGGCCGACGATCTGACGGTCATGGCACCGCCGATGATGCCCGCAGACCAGTACGAGGCGCTGTGGTTCCTGGCGGACGGCCACTCCCCCGAGGACGTATGGGAGCAACTGATCGCCCCGCGAGGGCAGTCGGTGCGCACTGCGGAGAACCGACCAACGGTCACTCTCAGCGAAGCGATCCTCAACACGCCCAATCGCATAGTGGAGGTGACAGGGCCCGGCGAGCTGGAGCGCATTCTCACCGAGGACTTCACCCGCTGGCGGATCTTCCTCCACCCCGCCCAGCGCCGGTACGCCTACCACCCCGGCTTCAACGGTCCCGCGCAGATCACCGGCGGCCCCGGGACCGGTAAGACGGTCGTCGCCCTGCACCGCGTCCGGCATTTACTGCGTACCGGTCGCGAGGGAGATCGCATCCTGCTGACCACCTTCACAAATGCCATGGCATCCGCCTTGCGGGACAGTCTGGCGCTCCTGCTCGGCGACGCCGACACCCATCTGCTGGACCGGGTCGACGTCACGACGGTGGACGCGCTGGCCTCCCGCGTCATTCGAGAAGCACGGGGGAAGTCGCCGAAACCACTGTCGGCCGCCGCGGAGAAGAGCGCCTGGAAGCGCGCCGCGGCTCGTGAGGAACTCCCGTGGACGGAGCAGTTCCTGTCCCAGGAGTTCCGCAAGGTCGTCCTGGCACAAGGGCTCCGCACGCCCGAGGAGTATCTGCGGTGCGTACGGCGGGGGCGCGGCACGCAGGTGGGGCGAGTGCAGAGAGCCCGATTGTGGCGCGTGATGGAAAGGTTCGCGGCAGACGTAATCTCGCGCGACTCGGCGACGTACACCCAGCTGTGCGACCAGGCAGCGAGCTTTCTAACGGCTGGCGCACCGCGCTACCGTCACGTCGTAGTGGATGAGGCTCAGGACCTCCACCCGGCCCAGTGGCGGGTGTTGCGCGCATGCGTGACTCCCCAGACCGACGACATGTTCCTCGTCGGCGACCCCCATCAACGCATCTACGACTCGCGCGTCTCACTGCGCTCACTCGGGATCAGCGTCCGAGGGCGTTCCTCCCAGCTGCGCCTCAACTACCGCAGCACAGAGGAGATCCTCCGCTGGTCCACGTCCCTGCTCGACGGCCGGCCCGTGGGACGGCTCGGTGAGGACGACGAGCAGGACGGCGGCCTGGACTCGCTGCGCGGCTACCGCTCCGAGCTGCACGGCCGCGTGCCGACAGCACACGGGTACGCCGGCCAGGAAGAGGAGCTGCGGGCGTTGGTCCAGCAGATCCGTACCTGGATCGACGAGGATGGCGTCAAGGCCTCCGAGGTGGCCGTGTGCGCCCGGTTCAACACGATGGTGGACGCGGTCATCACGCGTCTGCGGCGGGAGCGTGTACCGGCGGTCGCAGTCAAGGACGATCCGGGTCCGGATGTGTCCGGCGTGCGGGTGGCAACCATGCACGCCATGAAGGGGCTGGAATTCCGATGTGTGGCCGTCGTCGGGGTGACGTCGAGCGTGCTTCCGTTCGCCCCGCATGTGACACCGGCCGAAGTGGATCCCGTGCAGCACCAGTCGGATCTGCTGGCCGAGCACTGTCTCCTTTTCGTGGCATGCACGCGGGCCCGCGATGCGTTGACGCTCTCGTGGAACGGTGAGCGGAGCCGCATGCTGGACCCCGTCGCTGGCTGAGACGTAACTGGCCCGCTGCCCTGGCCCGGACACGACCGGGCGGCGGGTCCGTCGTGGGCCCGGCATCACCGAGCCCCTTCGGCAAGCTTCCGTTCGGTCCCCTCAGAACCGAACCTCCCGGACGACAACAGTACGCGTCCCACCCTGCGGAGCGTGGTACGAGATCTCACGCCCCACCGGCTGCCACATCAGTGCCTGCCCCAGCGGGGACGACGGTGAAACGGTGTCCACCTCATCGGTGGGTAGTTCGGCCACCGCATACAGGGTTCCGTCGTCGACCTGTCCGTCGAACTCGAGGACCAACAACGCACCGGGGATCACCGTCTTCGGACGGTCGCCCTCGCCACCCACACGGATGGCGTCGAGAAAAGTCCGCAGGAAGGCGAGGCGCTTCGTGCAGCGTTCACGCTGATCCGCCTGTGTTTTCCGCAGGAAGACGAGGTTGGCCGCGTCCAGTCCGTCGGGCGCCTCGTCGGGCGCGTCGACCGCGAGTTGCAGTTGCCGCATCTCGTCGACCAGCCGATGGAAGGCCGCCGCAGGAATCTTCCGCACAGGAAGTGAAGCCTGGCCTTCTTGGGAAGTTGCAGGTGCGGCGGTGTCCTCAGCCTGCTCCTGCTCTGGGACCGCGCCTTCCCGGTCCTCTGCCGTCTGAGCACCAGCAGGCTGATCCTGCATCCACACGTCCTGCGCGGGGGCTTCGTCCCCGTGCTGGTCCTCATGCATCGGCTCTATGCCCAGCCGGTCGATCTCCGCCCACAGCGGCGCGAGCGCCTGCTCCCGGTCGAGGTGGAACCGGCTCCCGCGGATGCGGACGAAGGTCCAATCGACACGTTCCAGGTCGCGCTGTCTGGCGGCACCGGTTGATGCGTCCTCGCCCTCGGCAAAGACGTCGCCGTCGCAGGCGACGGCGAGCCTGCGTGTCCCGCCTTCGACGACCAGATCGATCGCGTGGCGTCCGACCCGGTAGCCGGGCCGCACCCGGTAGCCGCGTCCGATGAGCTCCAGGTACACCTGCTGCTGGAAGAGGCTGTCGAACGATTCGTGCCGCACGTCCGGCAGCACCTCGCCCGGGACCGTGACGGTCTCCTCGTCCGTGGGGCGGGTGAGGTGGTCGAGCCACTGCCGACGCAGGTCGTTCTCGTGGAAATGTTCGGGGCGGGCGCTGTGGAACACCCACACCTGGTCCTGGGCACGGGAAGCGGCTACGTTGATGCGCTGCTCGTACGTCTTGCCGGTGAAGCCTCCCGGCACGGTCCCGGCGGCGGTGGTGGCCGAGTTGACGCAGGAGACGAACATAACGTGGCGCTCGTCGCCCTGGAAGTCCTCCGCGTCACCGACCCGGATGCGTCGCTCCTCGCGCTGCTCGTAATCGAGTCGTTCGGCGAGCAGGTTCTCCAGCTCCGTGAGGTGCGCCTTGCTGGCGCGCATGCTGATGACGCCCATGGTCCTTCCGTCGTACGCGGGGTCGGCGCAGCAGCGCGTGATCGCGTCGACAAGCGCCTCGGCCTCGGCGATGTTGACCAGCCGCGTGTTGTTTCCGGAAGCCTCGCCCTTCTCCACGTACACGGTACGGACCGGGGGCAGCCGGTCGGCACCGTACTGTCGCAGCGGCTGCAACTGCCGGTTGTAGCAGAGCTCGTTGGAGAATGAGATGATCTCCGGCATGCACCGGAAGTGCTCCTTGAGCATGAGTGTGCCGCGGCCCGCGGACAGCGCCTCGGTGAGGTCGAAGAAGCTGGACTCGGGTCCGAAGAGGCTGCGCACGTCCGGCTCCAACGCGGTGAGCAGCCGATCTCTGAGATGGAAGTACTCATCCTGCTTGAGGCCGACGTTGGAGGGGCTGACCTGCTTGCTATCACCTACGACGACCATTCGGTCGGCGAGCCAGCTCAGCAGCATGGCCTCTAGGCCGGACTGGCTGGCCTCGTCGACGATGACGACGTCGAATATGCCTGGCCGGTCCATGGGCACGGTCTCCGCCACCGCGTGGACTGGCATGATCCAGGCCGGCACGGCGGTCTGCGCCTTCCGCAGTGCGGCCTGTGCGTCGCGCCGGTAGCGGTGCTGGTACTTGCCTTTGATACGCCGTGCGGCCTGCTGGTACGCGCTGAGTGCGCGGGACTGGTCGCCGGTCAGCAGTCCGAGACAGCGGTGCCAGGCACGGGCGGCGGCGAGTCGCGCGAGCATGATGCGCGCCTCGTCGTCGGCCTCCGTCAAACGCGTGCGCAGCACGCGTTCGGCCTCCGGATCGGTGAGCCGCTCCATGCGGTCCCACCACGCGGACCATGCCCAGGCCTCGGCAAGAAGCGGCAGCCGGACGTCCCAGGCCTCGTCCTCAGCGCTGTCGGTGATCCGCTCGGCGAGCGAGGGGAAGTCTTCCCGCGCTCGTACGAGTGCCGCCTGCTGCTCGGCCCGCAGCCGGACGGCATCGCGGACCTCGGACATCTCGCGGCTGAACTTGCGGTAGCCTTCGGGGTCCTGGGCGCGCACGCTGTCGAGTGCGCGGACGACGGCGGGTGATACGTCCGGCCGCTCGCTCCAGGTGCGCAGCACCTCCTCGGTCTCCTCGATGACCCTACGGGAGCGTTCAGCGGCACGCAGGGTCGTCGCCGCCCGCAGTACGGCTCGTACGGCGTTTTCGACGGCCGGGTCGTGCCAGGTGGCGCCGGTGAGTGCTGGGGAGATAGCAGCGGCGGTCAGCACGTCAGTGCGGGCAGCTGCGACGGTGAGGAGCGCTTCGAGGGCCTCGGCGTCCTGTCGGAGGCGGGCGAGTCGCGGACCGTGGCCCTGCCAGGCAGCGGCGGGACTGCCCCACTCGGACTCGACCTGTGACAGGCGCAGCTCCAGCTGAATGCGTGCCAGCACGAGAGCGGCGGTGCCCGCATCCTCCGGTGCCCGCCCGTCCACCCGAACGGCTTCCGCGAACGCCCCGGCGGTCTTGGCCAGCTTCGACCGCATGCCGAGCGGCCCACGCAGCTTCTGGCCCTGGGCGAGCCCGTCGTGCAGTGCGGTGGCCTGACCGAGTGCCGTGACGGGGTCGAACTGCTCCAGGCCGCTGACCATCGCCGTACCCAATGCGGTGAGCGAGGCGTCCACGGCCGCGAGAGCGTCGGTGACGGCTGCCTGCCGGCTACGGGCCTGCCAGTCTTGCCCCGCAGTGACTTCCCGCAGCAGCTCCTCAGCCCACGGGCCGGCCGCTGCGGCGAGCGACGCTGCGCGGGCCCGCGAGGCGGTGAAGGCGTCGAGAGCGGCTGCGAGCCGCTGCTGTTCGTCTTCTCCGAGGTTTCGCACCGCCGAGTCGTATTCGCCGCTGAGCGGGTCCTGCCGCACTGCGGCGTGTGCCGCCTCCGCAGAGCGCACGACGGTGACGGCTTCCTCGAAGTCGCCGGGGTCGGGCAGCTCCGACAG
The DNA here is from genome assembly GCF_040301705.1 of Streptomyces sp. NPDC000151. NCBI lineage: Bacteria > Bacillati > Actinomycetota > Actinomycetes > Kitasatosporales > Streptomycetaceae > Streptomyces > Streptomyces sp. NPDC000151. The sequence goes on from NZ_JBEPFC010000009.1 coordinate 43,771, forward strand.
GCTGGGTACCTCGGCCGCGAGAGCCTGCTGGTGTGGAGTGAACGCGCGGGTCGCATGCAGGAGGCGCAGGGCGTCGTCAGCGCTCAGAGCGGGCTGTTCCTGCGGAACCGGGCCGAGCCAGTCGTACCTCTCCGCCTCGGACGTGAGGCGCTGGGCGATCTCCTGGAGGCTGCCGCTGTAATCGCCGATCTCCGCCTCGAAACGGTGGGTCTCCTGCTCACGCAGGAGGGCCAGATCGCGCAGCATGGCCTGCTGGGCGGAGCGTGCCCTGGCGAGCCGTGACTGGAGCGCACGGATGTCCCGCTCCGAGGCCTTCGGGTCGTAGCCGGCGTACTCGCTGAGGATCCGCTGTACGGACGCCTCCAGCTCGCGCTGGGCGGCCGCCCCGTCCTCGGTGCGGCTCACGCACAGATCACGGATGGACTCCGGCAGCTTGTCCCGCAGTACGCGCAGGGCCCGAGGGGTGTGGCTGGTGATGAGGACACGCTTGCCCTGCGCGAGAAGGTCCGTCACCAGGTTGGCGATGGTGTGCGTCTTGCCGGTACCGGGCGGCCCCTGCACCACGACGAGCCGGTTGCCGCGCAGGCGTTCCGCGATCGTGCGCTGCTCCTCGTTGGCGGGCAGCGCGAAGTACACCTCACCGCTGTCGGCCTCCGCACCATCACCCTCGGCCGCCGCGCGTTCGGCGGCGGTCAGTGCGCCGCCGCGGCCCGCGAGATAGCCGAGCAACTCGGTGGGGGACGTACCGGCATCGATCTGCCGGGCGATGGCCTTCAGGGCATCCATCGTGGAACGGCGGTTGCGCTCGCGCAGGACCAGCGCCGGCGTAAGTGCCACCTGCGGCACATCGAGCCGAAGCGGTTTGACGCGTTCCACCATCGACGAGTAGCCCCCGGCGCTGTGCGCGGCGTTGACCCAGCTGCGCAGCGCCGTGTGGAGGGCTTCCAGGTGCTCTGGGTCGGTGACGTCGGAGGCGTTCTCCAGCACCTCGACGATCTGCTCTCGCACCGGGCCCGGAACGTGCTGGGCCCCTTCCAACATGCCCTCTTCGAGTTCCAACCCGCTGCCGGTCGGGTCGGGTGCCGCGGTGAGCGTGCCGGTCGACGGGTCGAGTCGAAGAGTGGCCCGATGTGTGACCAGGTGTCTTTCGACGCGCTGGCCGACACTTGTCTGCCAGGTGAGCCGGCCGAGCCCGAGTACGAGTTCGTAAGCTTCCCCCAGGTTGGCGGCGTCCTCGTGGATCTTGTGCAGACGGTCGTACAGCTTGACGAGAGGATCGATCGCGCGCCGCCGCTCCGCCCAGGCCAGCCACTCCTCTTCCCAGGCGGCGTAGAGCTTCTCGATCTTCTCCCGCTTTGGGTGCTCGTCCAGCTCGTGGTACGTCTTCTCCAGGGGGATCCCCCCGGACCAGTCCGGGTACTCGGGCTCGATGCGCCGCCTCAAGTGGGGAGCGCGAGTTTGCTGGAAGTCACGAATGCGGGGCTCATCCACCCAGGGCGCGAGCAGCGGTTCCGGGTGCGGGGCCTCTTCGCGTTCGGGACGTACGACCGTCAACCAGGCCCCGCCGTCCGTGGCAAGAGCGTCGTCCAGCATCACTTCGACGCCCGGGGTGTGCGGCAGGTCCTCGAACCACACGACGCCGGCCGCGCCGTCGAGCGTGCGCACGGGCCGCGCCTTCGACTCCTCGGCCTCGGCGAGGAACCGGAAGATCTGGCGGACACGTACGGCGTCGGTTCCTGCACCATAAGAACTGTCGAGGTCGTCCGCAGGCTCAGGCTCGACATTCGTGAACAGGGAGTCCTGCTGGTTACCGAAAAGCGCGCCCTGGTCCGGTAGCGGTGGGGACGTGACGCGTGCGAGGGCCACACGAGGGTCCGCAGAGGCAGGCGGACCTGCATCGGCCGTGGTGAAGGTGACGCTCCCACGCTCGTCCCGGCCGGTGAACCGCACCTCTATGTCCAGCTCGGCGGCGGTACCGGCGGGAATGCTGTAGGCCCAGGTCACCGAGGTCCTGCGCCCCTTGCGCAAGGTTCCTTCGAGCTCGTCGTCGAGCACTTCGGTCTTGTAGTCGTGCACCTGTCGGCCGGTCTTGCCGTACGGTCCGCCACGCACCAGCAGACCCACACCCTCCAGATCGATGGGCCGATCGGTGCCGTTGCTCAAGTAGAGGGTGCATCGCACAAGGTCGTCGCCTCGCCGGTACCCGTACGAGTCTTCGGGATCGACCAGCTCGTACGGCACGACGTCGTCGACCCGCACGTACAGCCCGTCGTCGTACTGATAGACGGAACCGACCGGCTGCACACCGTCGAACGGGCTGCGCTCACTCTGGCTCACTCGCCACCCCACCACTACTGAGGGCCACATGGTGGCCGTTTTGCGAAGTCCCCGCCCTGGCCACAGCAAGATGTTCACCAGCACGCCCCCCGGCGGACTGACTCTCTAGTGTGAACTGAGCACACGAAGAGAGTAGCAGCCATTCCGCTCGCTCGACTCGCCCCGGGAGTCGCACAGTTGACTGGACGGCCACGCCGGATGCGCCGATCACCGACTGCCATAGTCACCGGCGTTAGTTGACTTAGTTCACAGGCGTATGCACTCTATCCCCAGAGCCCTTATCCGATTCCACCCCTAGAGGAGGCTCCGCGCCGTGCGCATGGAAGTGCTTGACATCTCACCCGAGTTGGCAGCCGAATGGCTCACCCGCAACACCAACAACCGACCGCTCAGCAAGAGCACGGTGCAGCAGCTCGCCGGCCAGATCCAGCGCGGCGAGTGGCAGTTGACGCACCAAGGCATCGCCTTCGATGAGGACGGCGTGCTCATCGACGGTCAGCACCGGCTGGCCGCGATCGTGAGAGCCGACGTCACGGTTCCCCTGACCGTCACACACGGGGTACCGCGCACCGCCTTCACGGTCATGGACACGGGGCGCAAGCGCACGGGCCGGGACGCCCTCGCTCTCGCGGGCGAGGCCAACGCGACGCACCTCGCCGCGGCCCTGCGCGGGCTCCACCTCTACCTGAATGCGCCGAACTCCGCATGGAGCGGCGGCTCTTCAGCGACCAGCAACGATCAGCTCCTGGCCATGCTCGACAAGCACCCCGGCCTCCGGGAGGCGCTCCACCACGGCATCGCCCTCAACCGTGCATGCCGTATCACCGTCACAGCCGCGACGATCGGCTGGTACGTCACCAGTGAGGCACGTCCCGACGTCGACCAGTCCTCATGGAAGGACGGCGTCGTCACCGGTGCGCGGCTGGAGTCGGGCGACCCTCGCCTCACCCTGCGCAACACTATGCTCAGCCTGGCCGCGGGCAAGGCGCACCGTCGTCGCGACGACTCACGCGAGCACCTGCTCTACTACATCAAGGCGTGGAATGCCTGGGTGGAGGGCCGGTCCATCAAGCTCTTGCGTCGGTCTCCCAACGAAAGCATGCCCAGGATCTCCATGTACTCGGGGCTGGCGCACGCGTACACGGAAGCCTGACGGGCGACATCTACGGCCGCGCGGTGGAACGGCAGTCGAGCACCCACAACCGATCGGCCTTCTTCATATCTCATGTCGCTCAGCTCACATAGGCGGCAAAGAGCCACGAAAGCCCTCCAGTGTCGACAGAGTTCGCTTATTTTTGAAATGACCGCTGTCCCCAGGGTCGGGCCGCCGGACAGGTCGGCAGGACCTGCGCACCAGCAGGGAAAGGAAGCGCATGCGCGCACAAGAAATCACCTTCCTCAAGCTCGTCCAAGGGGAGAAGCAGTTCCAGGTACCGCTGTACCAACGCACGTACAGTTGGGGCAGGGACCAGCTCAAGCGGCTCTGGGAAGACGTCAGCGAACTCGTCGACCAGCACCTTTCCGGGGAGACCGGGGCGCCGCACTTCCTCGGCTCGGTGGTGCTGGCCCCCGGCCAGCTCCAGGCCGGCGGCGTGCAGAGGTGGCTCGTCGTGGACGGACAACAGCGGCTGACCACGCTGATGCTGGCGTTCACCGCTCTGCGCGACCACCTCAGGGACGTGGGTGACGAGCGCGGTGTGGCCAGGGCGCACCGGCAGGTGCTCGTCAATGAGTTCCAGGAGGGCCTAGACCACTACCGGCTGCTTCCCACGCAGGCGGACCGGGAGGCGTATATCGCCTGTGTCCAGTCCCGGGCGGAGGCCGGCGGCAGCGACAACATCGGTGCGGCCTACCGCTTTTTCCGCGGCGTGCTCGCCGAGGGCCAGGAAACCGGCGGCACAGAGTGGGTCGGCACCGTGGAGACCGCTCTGAAGGATCTGCTCTCGATCGTGGAGATCACCGCCGAGTCCGGCGACAACGTCTACCGCATCTTCGAGTCGATCAACAACACGGGCGTCGGACTCAGCCAGAGCGACCTGCTGCGCAACTATGTGTTCATGCTTCTGCCAAAGCGGGGCGAACGGGTCTACGAGGAACTGTGGCTGCCCATGCAGCAGAGCCTCGGCCCCAAGAACCTCGAATTGCTGGTCTGGCTGGACCTGATCGTCCGCGGTCACCACAAGACGAAACAGAGCGAGATCTACCGGGAACAGCAGAAGCGACTCCAGCCGCTGGCCGGTGACGAGAAGGCATTGCAGCGCGAGATCGAGCAACTGGCTGAACGGGGGAAGCGGTTCCTGCGCATCATCGAACCGCACCGCGAGACCTCGCCTGCATTGCGCGCCGTGCTGGAGCGCCTCACGGCCTGGGGCGGACAGACCCACTATCCGCTTGCCCTCCACCTGCTGGACCTCGTCGACGCCGGCACCACTACCCCCGATGACGCCACACAGGCGCTGCTGTACGTCGAGTCGTACCTGGTGCGCCGTCTCATCTGTCAGACGCCGACCACCGGGCTGAACAGGATCTTCATGGAGGCCCCGAAGGAGCTGGAATCCGACCGTCCGGCCGCCGAGGCCGTCCGGCGGTTCCTGTCCGGCCGACGCCGGAGGTGGCCGAGCGATGAGGAGTTGCGCCAAGCGATCCGCAGCAAGCCGTTCTACTGGAGCGGCCGGCCCTTGCAGCGCAGCTACATCCTGCGCCGCCTGGAGGAGAGCTACCGTCCCGCCGAACCGGTCGACTTCGCCAAGGCGTCCCTCAGCGTAGAACACATCCTGCCCCAGCGACCGGCCCCGAAGTGGTTCGAACTGCTCGCCGAGGAGACCGAGCCGGAGCAGACTCCCCAGGAGCTGCACGACCTTCTGGTGCACACTCTCGGCAACCTCACACTGACCGGCGAGAACTCGAAGCTCTCCAACTACCCCTTCGAGCGCAAGCAGCAGATCCTGGAGTCGAGCGCCCTGCGCATGAACCTGGAGATCGCCGCTGCGCAGCGCTGGGGCAAGGCGGAGATCATCGACCGCGCGGAGCGTCTCACCGAGCGGGCGGTGGATCTGTGGCCCGGACCGATCGGCGGAGTCAAGCCGGCCGGGGAGGAGTGGCCGGGTTGGGCCGACTTGCGAGCGGCGCTGGTGGCGATGCCGAGCGGCGCATGGACGACGTACGGTGACATCGCGGAGCTGATCGGCAGTCACCCGGTGCCTGTCGGCGGATATCTGAGCACCAACACGTCGGTGATCGGTGCATACCGGGTTCTCACAGCGGAAGGGAAAATTTCCACCTCCTTCCGCTGGCCGGACGGCGTCGACAGACAGCCGCCACAAGAGTTGCTGACCAGCGAGGGCGTGAAGTTCGACTCCTCCAATCGGGCGGACCGTTCGCAACGTCTGACCGCTGCAGAACTCGCCACCCTGCTGGGCAAGGACGTCGCACAACCGGTCGCGGACGACCCGCTTCCCGACGCAGCGGACACCGAGGCGGCTGCGAGGTTCCGTGCGCAGTTGGAGGAGCACGCGCCGGGATCCGTCACCGGGGTGCTGGCCGCTCTCGACTACTGGCGCAGCCAGGGCGGTTACCTCAACTACGGCCGATACGAGGAGACCAGCTGCTTCCCGGTGCTGGATGCCGGGACGAGTGAGCGGCCCCACGTGCTGTGGCCGATCGCCATCTACCCAGTGAGCGGAACAGTCGAGGTCGTCTTCCAGCATCTCAAGCACCGCAGCCCTTTCGACGACACAGAACAGCGCCGTGAGCTGCTGCACCGCCTCAACAAGATCGACGGAATCGACCTCCCCGAGGCGAAGCTGGAGCTTCGCCCGTCGTTCCCGGTCCAGGTCCTCGCCGAGCACAGTGACGAGGTCTGCGGAGCGCTGGACTGGTTCGTGCACACGGCGGCGCTGAATCTGGCGCGTAGGGCCTGAGAAGGTTGCTCGGAGGTGGACAACGCACATGCAACTCCCATACGACATCACAATCGGCTACGCATCGGGATCTCTCCCGCCGAGGGGCTCGCGGAACTTCGCATGATGATGTGGCCGGCGTACGTGGCCCCGCAGGGACGTACTCGCATCAAGAAGAGCCTCACCATCGCTGATCTCGCTCAGCTCGCCGCCGCAGCCGCCGAGTTGCAGTTGCAGTTGCAGTTGCAGTTGCACCAGTAGTCGTGGGTGGAGTGGACCCTGCGCTACAGGTCCAGTTGGTACGCGTCCGTCGGCAGGATGACGAGTGGTCGGAGTCCTTGTGACCGATCACGGCCGTCTGCACGAGACAGTGGTGATTCATGCACTGAGTTTACAACGGAATCACTTGAAATCACCGATCCGTCTACCCTTTTGAGGGCATGACGCGTAGTCTCTTGGCGCACGGGTCGACCGCGGGGAGTCGTCTCGTGCACGGGGAGGGAAGGGCACATGCACAAGGGCAGCCTCGAGTACGAGCAGGCCTTGGACACCGTCGTCAACATCCTGCGCACCCGTGCGCGGAGCGGCGCCGGGCCACTGCCGTACGGCGACCTCAGCGCCGCGCTGGAGCGGCTCGGTCACCATGTCCCGCCCCACGAGGGCCCGATGCCGCGCCTCCTGGAGGACGCCTCGGCACGGGACAACCCGGACGGATCGCTTCCGCTGCTGTCCGCCCTCGTCGTGCTGAAGGACAGCCGCTGGCCGGCCGCCGGCTTCTTCAAGCTGGCCCACCGCGCGCCGTACGACCGGCCGGGCGACGACGCGCTGTTGTGGACCCGCGAACTCAAGGCGCTCGCCGAGTACTACGCCGACCACTGACCGAGCGTCGAGCCGGCGACCATCGGCCACATGCTGCGCCTGCGCCTGCGCCTGCGCCTGCGCAAGCCTCCGGCACCGCACGAAGAAGGAACCATCTGTGAGCGAAAACGGCTCCGGCGGAAGAGTCCGGCCGGCGCGACCTGGCGACCCCTCCCGCATAGGTCCGTACCGGATAGTCGGCCGTCTCGGCGCGGGAGGCATGGGCACCGTCCACGCGGGAGTGGCCTCCGGCGGCACGCGCGTGGCGGTGAAGGTCGTCCACCCGCAGCAGGCCCAGGAAGCCGAGTTCAGGGCCCGCTTCAGGCGCGAGGTGGAACTGTCCTCCCGCGTTACCGGCCCGTACCTGGTTCCCGTGCTCACCGCCGACACGGACGCGGAGACCCCCTGGCTGGCCACTCCCTATGTCCCCGGCCCGACCCTGGACCGGCACGTGCTCGACCACGGCCCGCTCACCGAAGGCAGTCTGTACGCGCTCGCGGCGGCCACCGCGCAGGCGCTTGCCGCCGTCCACGCGGCCGGCGTGGTGCACCGCGACGTGAAGCCGCAGAACGTCATTCTCACGCCCGCCGGTCCCCGCGTCCTGGACTTCGGGATCGCCCACGCCGCCGACGGCACCAGCGTCACCCGCACCGGGGTCATGACCGGCACCCCCGGGTGGATCAGCCCGGAGCAGTACCGCACGGGGAACACCGGTCCCGAAAGCGACGTGTTCGCCTGGGGAGCGCTCATGGCCTACGCCGCCACCGGGAGGCTGCCCTTCGGGACCGGCGCGCCCGACGTGGTCGCGTTCCGCGTGATGTCCGGCGAGCCGGACTTGGAGGGCGTTCCCGCGTCCCTGCGCCAGGCCGTGGAACGGGCGCTGGCCAAGGAACGGGAGGGCCGCCCGTCGGCCGCCGAGGCCGCCGAAGAGTGCGCGGCCCTGCTCGCCTCCCAGGCCACGCAGGTGGTGGGAGCCCACGCGATGCCGGCGACGGCCGTGGACATGGTCACGGCCCTGTGGGACGTACCGGCCGGGGACGATCCGGCGTGGCAGCAGCCTCCGCGCCGTTCGGGGAAGCGACCGGCGACCGCCGTCATCCTCGTGGCGGCCGTCATCGGCGGCCTGGCCGCGGGAATGGTGTCTCTGAAGCCCGACGAAACCAAGCCCACCGGGCACGCGGCGCGGTCCTCGGCCTCGACGGCCTCCCCCGCGGCCGGATCCGGGCAGCCGTCCGCGAGCGCCGCGGGAGGGAGCAGGGCGAAGAAGGGGCAGCAGACCGCGAGCGGCGACTCGGCGAGTGCGGAGACCTGGGCCCAGGCGCGCAAGGCGCAGGGCCAGGGCGAGCACGACGTGGCGAGTGCGGTCCTACACGACCAGGGTGTCGAGGCCGGGCATCTAAGCCCAATCGAACTGATCCCGGGGAGTGTGAAGTTCCACGAGGCGCGCCAGGAAGTCTACTTCTCGTACGAACTGTCCTCCGACGAGCAGAGTGAGGTGTACGCGGAGACGCAGACCGCCAACCTGATGTGTGTGACTCTGCACGACCTCGTCCTCCGCGTCCACCCGGACCTGCCGTACCGCACATACGTCCTGGTGCGGGACGAGAAGGGCCAGGACCCCCAGGTGACGTGGCAGGACGACTTCACCGCCGACTCGGCGTGCCGGTCAGCCATCGACGGCGACACCGGGGAGGACCCAGGCACGGCCGCGCCGGACGACTGGAAGCCGGACAATGCCGGTCTCGCGGAGGCGATGAACCCCAGCTCCGACGGCACCGAGATCCGGGTCGCGGACCGCACCGCCGAGAACGTCATCGAGCAGACCAACGCGATGAGCAGAACGCTCGGCACCGACCGCACCCTCGACGGCGACGACATCGCCATCGGCTTCGACCCGGCGGGTTCGGCGATGTACGTGTGGTCGAACTACGTGGAGTGGGACCAGGGCCAGGTCGAGACGTGGGCGGACATGGCCGCCGGCGAGGCCTGCCGGGCCCTGGTGAATAAGCGGGAGAACTCGGGCGACGCATGGCCGTACACCCGTTACGCAGTGGCGGAGACTGGGGCGTCCGGATACCTGATGATCCGCTGGGGTTCGGCAAAGACGGAGGCCGACTGTCCTGCTTGATCAAGGATTGCCGAGGACGACCGCCGGCCGGGAAATCCCGACGTGTTTTCGGTCGTGCGGTTACCCAACCTGCCGTTATTCCTCTGCGTCGGTCTACGGCTCCCCGTACGATCCTCTCGCCGCCCGTACACCGGTGCATACCGAAGCACCGCTCATGGGCGTTCGACAGGGAGGGACCACTTGACCACGTTATCCGGCGCGAGACCGCGCGCCGTCCTCGCCACTCTGGGGATACTCGGCATGGCGCTGGCTGCCGCCGTGTCCCCCGCAAGTGCCGTTGACGTAGCGCCGACCGTACCCACTCAACTGTTCAACGGCAACAGGCACTGCTCGACCGATGCGCAGGAATCCACCCACCTTTCGGCCCGCGACGGTCTGGTGGTCGAGGGCATCCCCGGCACCACCGACAATCACTCGGTGACCGTGCAGTATCAGATCTGGCCGGTCGACGACCCGGCGCAGATCACGACGGTTGCCCGCGAATACGCCACACCGAAGTTCGAGGCTCCTGCCACCGTGCCCGCCACCGCGCTCACCGACGGCCAGGCCTACGCCTGGCGCGCACAGACCGTGGCCGGGAGTGCGGCCTCGAACTGGTCGGCCTCTTGCTACGTCACGGTCGACAACACCCGCCCGGCGCAGGCGCCCACCGTCTCCTCGCCGAACTACCCGCTGGACGAGTGGAGCCAGGGCGGCGAGCCGGTCAGGTTCACGCTGGACGCCAACGGCGACGACGACATCACCGGATTCCAGTTCACCTGGCACCAGAGCTTCCCGGTCATCGGCACCAACATCGGTGAGTACGGCATCCCCGAGCCCGTCGACCCGTACTCGGACTCCAAGTACTTCAAGCGGGCCGACGCCCCCGGTGGTTCGGCGACGCTCAGTCTCGTCCCACCGCACGGCTCCGGTCCGATGACACTGTGGGTGCGAAGCCTCGACCGGACCTTCAACTCTTCGACGATCACCAGCTACAAATTCTTCGTCCGTTCCACGGCACCCACCGTCACCCCGGCCGTCCCGTCCCCCGAGTTCGGCAGCAAGACCACGTTCACGCTCCGGCCCGACGCGGCGCTCCAGTCAACGAGCCCGGTCGTCAGCTACTCCGTGAAGAGCATCGGCGGCCAGGACGGTGACAAGACCGTCGACGTCGTGGCGGAGGCGGACGGAACAGCTCAGGTGGAGATCACGCTCGACGGCCTCTACGGTGGGTTCCTCCAGGTGACCAGCAGGAGCGCGAACGGCTGGGTCAGTGACGCGGCATCGTGGAGCATCAGCTACGACACGACTCCCACCGTCGCTTCGGAGACCTACCTCGAGAACGAATCGAGCGGCGGCGTTGGCATCCCGGGCACTTTCACCTTCGCACCGAAGGTGGGAGACGTCGTGAGCTACACCTACTCCTTCGACGGTGGCCCGGAGACCACGGTCGCCGCGGGCGACGACCACACCGCGAGCACCGACTGGACTCCGGACTCGGACGGCGGCCACTACCTGTCGGTCTCCGCGACAACTCGCTCCGGCATCCAATCGGCTGTCTGCGACCGCTCCTTCACCGTGAACTGATCCCACCGACTGATCTCAGCCCGCACGCCCGGAACCATCGAAGCCGCCGGTGGGTCCGGGCGGTCGCGGTGCCCGTTGTCACCCATGTTGGAGAGAGACCCTCACCGGCGTCGTTGGCAGCAGCACCGCGACGTTGCCCGGCGCTCACAGGCGCAACCGTGCTGCATCGACGCACCCCCTGTGCACCCATGCCATTTCTGTTTTCTCTGCCTCATACTGCGCAGACAGGAGGGTCTCGTGTCATCTACGGGACTGGGGTGCGGGAGCTGGGGGGCTCATGTCCGACGCACGTCTTCAGTGGCTCCAGGAAGCTATTTCCCTCTTCGGCGCCGCGTGCAAGCGCAACCTGGCGGGCCCCGGTGACCGCGAGGCGGCCATCCGCACCCCGCTGGAGCAACTGTTCCGCACCATAGCCGCGCACCATGCCATGGCGGAGGCCAACTGGCACCCGGAGACCCGCATCCCGCATCTCGGAGTGCGGCCCGACTATGCCGTACGCGTCGGCAAGCACGTGACCGGCTACATCGAGGTGAAGCGGCCCGGCAAGGGCATTCACCCCGACTCGTTCACCGGCCACGACAGGAAACAGTGGGAACGTCTGCGTGACCTTCCCAACCTCCTTTACACCAACGGAACCCACTGGCGCGTCTTCCGCCACGGTGTCCAGCTAGGCGACGAGGTAGCGCTCTCCGGACCACTCAAGATCGCCGGCGAGAAGCTGGCAGTCGCTGACCTCGCCTCCTTCGACGCGCTCACACAGGCCGTGCTCGGCTGGAAGCCGCCCAGGACCCGGCGGGTCTCGGTCCTCGTCCAGCACATCGCCCCACTGTGCCGTCTGCTGCGCGAGGCTGTACGGGAGCAGCTCCGGGCCGAGTCCGCACTGGACGCGGACGATCCCACCGTCGACCGGCCTTTCACCGGTCTCCGCGGTGACTGGCGCCGGTACCTCTTTCCCACCGCGGACAACACGACCTTCGCCGACGGATACGCCCGGACGATCACCTTCGCACTGCTCCTCGCCCACACTGAGCGCATTCCGCTCACCGGCACGACCTTTCACGAGATCGGCCGCCGCCTGAACGCGGGCCACGCCCTGATGGGCAAGGCCCTCCAGCTTCTCACCGACAACGTCAACGAACGGTTCGAGGTGACGCTCGACCTCCTCGCCCGCACCATCGAGAATGTCGAATGGGAGACCATCCGGCAGGGCGACCGAGACGCCTACCTCCACCTCTACGAGTCGTTCCTGTCCGTCTATGACGACAGGCTCCGCCAGCGCAGCGGCTCCTACTACACCCCTCACCAGGTGGTGGAGGAGATGACCCGCCTCACCGAAGAAGTGCTGCGCACTCGCCTGGGCAAGACGCACGGCTTCGGAGACGAAAGCGTGCACATCGTCGACCCCGCCATGGGCACCGGCACCTATCTGCACACCATCATCGACCGGGTGGCGCAGCAGGCCGCCGAGCGCCAGGGCAGAGCCATGAAACCCGACGCGATCGGCCGCCTCGCAATCCGCCTGTACGGTTTCGAGCTACAGATGGGCCCCTTCGCCGTCGCCGAACTCCGCACCGCCGACCTGTTGAAGAAGCACGGCGCCGAGTTACCACCGGGCGGCCTCAACCTGTACGTCACGGACACGCTCGACGACCCCTACGTCCAGGAGGAACAACTCGCCTCGACGTACGCGGCCCTTTCGGTGACACGCGCCCGCGCCAACCACGTCAAGGCCAACGTCCCCGTCACCGTGGTCATCGCCAATCCGCCATACGACGACAAGGCCGAGAACCGGGGCGGCTGGATCGAGAAACGGGTGAAGGGCCAGGGCCGCCCTCCCCTGGACGACTTCCGGTATCCGGGGAACGGCCGGTACGAGCACGCGCTCAAGAACCTGTACATCTACTTCTGGCGCTGGGCCACGTGGAAGGTCTTCGACGCTCACGAGGACGACCGGCACGGCGTCGTCTGCTTCATCACCCCGTCCGCGTTCACCAGCGGCCCCGCCGGGCGCGGCATGCGCGACTACCTGCGCCGGACGTGCGACGAGGGGTGGGTCATCAATCTGTCGCCGGAGGGGCAGCGGTCGGACGTGGCCACCCGAGTGTTCCCGCACGTCGCCCAGCCGCTGTCGATATGCATCTTCGTACGGCGGGCAGACCGCGACTCCGACGGGCCGGCGCGCATCCGCTACCGGGCACTCCACGGCAAGCGGGCGGAGAAGTTCGCCCAGCTTCGGGCGTTGCACTTGGACGACGAGGGGTGGCGGTACACACATACGGAGCACATACGGCCTCTTACCCCGGCGTCCTTGTCGGGGTGGGACGACTATCCACCGCTGGAGGCGCTCTTCCCCTGGGGCAGCCCGGGCAGCAAGGCCAACCGGTCCTGGGTCATTTCGCCCTCGAAGTCAGTCCTCCAACGTCGCTGGGCACGCGTCACAGCGGAAGCGGACCCTGAGGTCAAAGCTCTCCTGTTCAAGGAGACGCCGGATCGCCGGCTCAGCATGCGGCTACCCGCCCTGCCAGGCTTCCCACACCGCAACCGAAGCATGGAGCAGGAGGGCGACACGCGCCCTCGGCTCCTTCGGATTGCCATGCGCAGTTTCGACCGCCAGTGGATCGTCGCCGACAATCGGGTACTCGACCGCCCACGGCCTGACCTGTGGGAGTCCTTGCAGCCGGGTCAGGTATTCCTCAATCAGCAGAGCAGCCATGAGATCAGCAGCGGCCCTGCCCTGGTGGCAGCCGCACTGCTGCCGGACACCCACCACTTCAACGGCCGGGGCGGCAGAGTGCACCCCGTCCTCCACCCGGACGGCAGCGCCAACGTACCCACCGGACTGCTCCGGTACCTGGCCTCCATCCTCGGTCTCGACGAAGTGGCGGTGCACGACCTCGCCGCCTATGCCGTGGCCGTCGCCGGGCACAGCGCCTTCACCGAGCGCTTCGCCGAGGAGTTGCTCACTCCCGGCGTCCGGTTACCCCTCACCCGTGACCCGGCGCTGTGGAGCGAAGCAGTCCGCATCGGTCGCGAGTTCCTGTGGGCGGCGACCTACGGTGAGGCCGGCCCACCGGCCGACGCGGTGGCGTCCGCTCAAGACGGTGTCGGCTTCCCATCGGGGGACCCGCGACAGGTGCGGTACGAGACGGGCATCGGCACCGCCGTACCCGACGCCCTCGCCTACGACGAAGAAACCGATACTCTCCACGTGGGCCCGGGTACCTTCACGAGGGTCCCGCCGGAGGTCTGGCGCTACGAGGTCGGCGGCATGCCCGTCGTCAAGAAGTGGTTCGGTTACCGGAAGGCCTCCCCCACCAGCAGGAAGACCAGTCCCCTGGACGACATGCACGTCACGAGCTGGCCGAGCGAGTGGACTCAGGAGCTGATCGACCTGTTGTCCGTGCTGCGTCGGCTGGTCGACCTCGCGCCCGCGCAGCAGGCGCTCACCACGGACATCGTGAACTCACCGGTCATCACCGTCGCCGACCTCACGTCGGCGGGCGTTCTCCCTTTGCGCCCCGGAACGACCCGCGCCCGGCGTCGCGTCGTCCTGGACTTCGGCGAGTCGGACACGTCATGAGCGGTCGTCGCCGAGCCCGCCGTCGCGGACGTAGGCCTGCGCCTGCTCGAGGGTCCATGCCCCTTCGGCGAGCCGTGTCAGGGCGTACCCCGCGGCACGAGGTGCCGCGCCGCGTGACACGGTGTCGGCGAAGGACACCACCGCGCTCAAGCGGGCGGTCAATTCGTCGCACTCCGCGGCGCGTAGAGCCGCCGCTCCGAGCGGGGTGAGCCGAAGCGCGCCCTCGTGATCGCTTCGCTGCTCGACCAGCCCGGCCCACAGCAGGCCGGGCAGAGCGTCCTGAACCTCGTCTGTGTCGAGGTCTCGAGCCGCGTAGGGCTCCGGCGTCGCTGTGGGGAGCGGGAGGTCGCAGAGATCCAGTTCCTGCAACAGGTGTCGCTGGACTAGCGAGAGCGGGCCAGTGGATACGAGCATGGCCCCAGTATGGCCCGCAACGTGCGCCACGCCTTGTTGCCGCCCATGAACCGGCCCCATGGTGGAGACCGGATCGCGGAACGGATCGCAGCGCGACGCGCGGAACTGGACGAGGTGGGAGGTAGCCCGTGACGGCGTCAGACTCGGCGGCAGCGATCTCGAAGCTCGGAGATGACGGCTTTCTCGAGCGCGTTAGCGGTGCCGTCCACAGCGGCCACCCGGTTGGCCACGTCAAGGAGATCGCTCAGGTCCCCTGACTCGGCGTCTAGCCGTCGCCACACTTCAGCGGGCTCGATATCAACAAGGTGAGCGAGCTCTTCATCGACCACCTGATGCCGCTCCCGGACCAGCCTCACCAAGTGCCGCATCAACAGCGCCTCGTCATCGTCAATCTTGTGGTTCGCCTTAATGACGAGCCACGCGACCCACAGCATCAACTGCGGGTGCTGACTCTGCTTGCTCAGATTCTCGGCGAGTTCGATCACCCGCGCCTCGTTACGGAAGACAGCTTGCGCGTGCCGCCCCGCGAGCAGCGTCGTATACCGGTTCAACACCACCGCAAGGGGAACGCCGACCACGGGGATACCAATCTTGATAACGTTGCGCTGCAGGAGGAACTTCCCGACGAAGGGGAGCCCTTTCGCGGCGGTCAGTACCCCTTTGGAGTAGAAGCGCTTGATCACCGGCCGCATTATGGCCGGGATCATCTTGACCACGGGTCCCCGGACCACTTCCCCGCTCTTGATCGTGAAGGCCACTCGAATGAGATTCCACATGTCTTCGGGGTCGGACAGGTCGAGCGGGATCCGATAGAGGACCGCGACGTCGCAGGCCAGGCGAAGTTGAAGCCGGGTGATGAACGTGACATCGACCATCAGGGTTGCGACGGCGGCCGGGAAGGTCGCCGGCGAGGCGCCACCAAGGCTTCCGAGAGTGGCAACGACGGCCGCCGTGTAGGCCCCGGCTGAGAGCCCACCTTCGAGCGCGGCGTACCGAGCCGCCATCTTGATCCGCTGATCGACGATGGCATCCGCGGGTACGCCCTCGTACCGCTCCTGGAAGTACTGCCAGTCGACTTTGTCGGTGTAGGAGCCCATGGCCTGAGCGATGAGCTTGGTGAACCAGTTGCCCGACTTGATATCGTCCGGGCTCAGTCCCTTGACGAAATCCCTTAGCTCGGCCCGCTCATGTTCGACAGCCGCTCTGTCAACGTCGTCGCCGCTGCCGGCATCGACAGCGTCAACCGGAATTTCGGTCATAGCGAGCCCCTCCCAAATGGATCAGCGTAGAGCCAAGTTGTCTGGTTGGGACGCCCTAGCCGACGCTCAACACAGTGGCTCAGTAACAAGCACTTCTATCGACGACCCAGATGTGAAGTCGCGCAGGAGGCACAACTCCCGGCCCGTTACTCCCTGGCCGTGCTCGCCCCCAGGTGACACCAATGCAAACTCGATCAGTATCTGACTCATGCACTCAGTTCACAAGGACAGAGGTTGCATCTCACGCCACTGTGCAGATCAGCTTGGCCGGTCACCACGAGCATGGCTGCCGTTTCAGCGCCTCAGTCTTCTGCTCATGCCAGTGGCGAGGGGTGGCGGCCATTTCGGGATGGCGGCCTGGGGCGATGAGGCCCTAGAACGCCTCCACCGAGTACGACCTGCAGCGCTTGCTCAACAAATGGGACCCGATTGGCTCGCTGACGACGTACAACGCGAGTACGCCTGCAGCCCCAGCGGTTGGCGTACCCCTCGATGAGGAGCAGGCCGCGGCCCGAGGTGGCGTCGGCGGGCAGAGGTGGGCCTTGCCCCCGGGGTGGCGAGGGCCCGGGGGCAAGTGTCGGTCACTTCGACGCGTAACGCCTGGGGCAGGAGGAGCAACGCCAGGTGGAAGTCCCGGTAGGGGATGCGGCCGTACGCGACGGCTTATGACGCCAGCTCGGCCATGACCAGAGCCACCGCCTGCGCGGTGTCCCAGTCGTGCTGTACGCCACACCACTGAGCTGCTGCACGGCGCAGCGTGCGCGCCCGGCCGGGGACCACGCCTCGTACTGCTGAGCAGAAACCTGAATTCAGCGAGGACGGTGGTACGGAGGGGCGCCCGTAGGGGATGGGCGGAGGCGGTCGCCCTTGTTTGTACGGACGTTGTACGGGTCCTGTACGGGCCGGGCGCCGTGTCCCCGAACGGGCGTCCCGCGTTGAACCATGCTCAGTCGCGGTGAGGTTGGGGCAGCCTGCGCATGGGGTGGCGGGGCGGTCTCGGAGAGCGGAAGGACGTGAGGGCTGTGCGGAACACGCGAAACGGCCGCGAGGGGAAGACAAAGGAAGAGCAGGACCTGCCGGGTGTGTGGTCGGCATACGGCAAGTTGCTCCAGCATCTGCGCAAGGGGACGGGGCTGAACCAGCAGGAACTCGGGGATGCCATCGGCTACTCCCAGGAGCAGGTCGCCTCGGTCGAGCAGGGCCGGCGGCCTGCGAAGGAAGCCTTCACGGTGGCGGCGGAACGGGTGCTGGAGGCGCGAGGCGTCCTGGAGGTGCTCCAGGACGAGGTGGACCACGCGAAGCTGCCACGTTTCTTCCGCAATTTCGCGCTCATCGAGGCAGAGGTCGTGAGCCGCTTCTCGTACGACCCGCTGCTGGTACCAGGGTTGTTGCAGACGGAGGCCTACGCGCGAGCGGTATTCGCGGGCCACTGCCCACCGCTGAACGAGGAACTCGTCGACCAGCGCACGGAGGCTCGACTGAGCCGTCAAAAATTGCTGACCCGGGTGCCGTTGGCCGAGCTGTCGTTCATCATCAGCGAGGAAGCTCTCCGTAACCCGGTGAGCGATGCGGAGACCACGCGCGTGCAGTGGCAACACCTGCTGACGGTCGGCACGACGCGGAACGTGCAGGTGCAGATCATGCCTGCTTCACCTGGCTTCCACTCGGGCTTGAACGGTCCGTTCGTAATGCTGGAGACGAAGGAGCACCAGCATCTCGGATACATCGAGTCGCAGGAGGTCGGCTGCGTCGTCCAAGATCCGTCACAGGTCAGCGCCTTCGGGTTGCGGTATGGGAAGCTGCGCTCGCAGGCCCTGAACGGTGTGGAGTCTGCGCGGCTCATCGAACGGCTGGTGGGAGAGACATGAGCGTGGAGCAGGTGACCGACAGCATGGACGGACTGCACTGGTTCAAAAGCAGCTACAGCGGATCGGGCGGCGGCGACTGCGTAGAGGTGGCTGCCGGCGCCGACGTCGTGTACATACGGGACTCGAAGGTTGCTGATGACGGGCCTGTGCTGCGGGTCGGCCGGGACGAGTGGGCCGCGTTCGTGGCACGGGCAGCCAGGTAACACCGTCCCATCGGAGGTCCGAGCAGAACGGCGGGCTGGTTGGTGTCACTTGATGCGTGATGCGAACCAGCCCGCCGTCATGCTGACGGCTCAGAACAGGGCGCCCTCAGCGCCCTCCCCGAAATCCGCCCCACCCCGCGCCGCCAACTGCTCCTTGCGCTTCCGAACAGCCTCCGGAGAGGGCGACGGCATATCGGGATGCTTCTCCCGCGCCTTCTTCTCCGTCACACCCTTATGCAAGCCGAGGTGAACCTCGTCCGCGTACGCCTGGTGATTCAACTGCCGCAGCCGGTCAATGATTTCGGTCCGGGCGAGCAGGCCGATGGTGTAACGGACACCTTGGTCAGTTTCATGGAAGCCATGATGGAGTGGCAGCTTTTCGTGCGTCGGATCAGCAGGTCGAGTTTTCCCGGAGCTATCCAGCAGGTCGTGCCAGCCATACGCCTCGATCGTCGCCTTGTCTATTTCCTCGTGAATCCGACGCAGCTCAACGATGTCCCTGTCCTGATAGTCCGGATCGTGAACCAGGTTGTATGCCGCGGTTAACCCCAGATTGCGAGCGAGCATTAGATTACGACGATAGGAATCGAGGCGGCCCCCAGCGGCGCGCAGACGATTACTGAGCGGCGGGCGGACGAAGGTTTCGAAGACGTCCGTCGGCGTGTAACGGATTCTCGTTTCAAGAGTGGAAGCACGGTCGATCGCCCACCAGTAGTGAGGAGCGCTGCTCAGCACGCCCAGTAGCGCAGGGTCGTCAGACTTGAATACATTCAGCGCGTGCGAGAAGACTTGATTTGTGGGCACCATAACAGGCATCACTATCTTACTCACTGCCGTGATAACGATACACCGCTTGAGCCCACTGAGCGCCCTCACCAGTTCGCTCCTCGGACGCCAATACTGCCACCAGCGATCGATCAAACCAGCGTAAGTTTCCGGATTCTTCCGCTCGCACTCGGGTTTAACATTCGCCAACACCTTGGCGAAAGCTTTCGGATATGCTCGCGCTTCCTCTTCACTCCACTCGCGGAAATTAATTATCCAACGACTGGAACTATGCTCCGGGTGGCTGTTTACATCCTGCCCATTCACGTAAGGGAGGACGACGGCAGCGTATTGAGGGTCTCCAGAGATCCACATTCGAGCCTCCTCTTCCGGTACGATGAATCCTGCACTATCCGGCTTGCAGCCACTGAACGAAATCCCTCCCGCCTTGCCGACCGGTTCAACCCAGGAAGGCTCTCTACTCTCTGGGGTAAGGGACGTCGTAATCCCCTTCGACAATGTCAACCCGCCGAGGACCCGAGCCGCCCGCTCACCGAGAGGGGCCCTACTGGACCAAACGGCACAATATTCCAATGCTGCAGATTTTGACGGCCAACGAGCACTTTTGATTCCGCGGCGGAACTCGACGCCGGCAGCCTCCAGTCGATCCAAGCCACTTTCTCGAGTGTCTCCTTGCGCCAACGTGTTGGTAGCGATCAATCCAGACTGGCCGCGAACATTCAGCAGAGCATGAGCACGCAGCACGAAATACGCTACGATATCCACTTTTCCTCTCGCCCCTCCAGCAAGAGAATCGATCATGCTCTCTCGATACGCTTCTCCCAATGCGGCAGCGAGTTTATGCCCACCCAAGAACGGCGGATTACCCACGATCGCATCGAACCCGCCCCTCAGCGAAAACACCTCGGGGAACACTAACGGCCAATGCACCGGCCGCCGCTCCAACGCCCCCTCCGGCAACTCCGCCGCCAGCCACTCCTCCGCCGTGGCCCGCGCCTCGCGCACCACCTCCGAGTCGTCCTCGACCCCGTCCTCCATGATCCGCTGCACGATCCACGCAGCCCGCGGGAACAGGTCCCTGACCCGCTCGCCGCCCTCCTCCTCGTACCAAGGCACCCGCCCCGAGGCGCACGTCGCCAGCGCGGCGCCCGCCACGAGGTCGCCCACCAGGCGCAGGCGGCGCGAGTGGCGGTTGACCTCGTCCAGGCGTTCTCGCTTCTGCTGGAGGGCGGCCAGGTCCACGCCCTTGATCGCGGTGATTGCCAGGCGTTCGCGTGTGAGTTGGTCGACCAGCTCGCGCGCCTTCTTGGCGAGGATGTCGGTCTGCTGTTTCGGCTTCATGTGCACGGACTGGATCTGTTCCATGCTGTGCACGCCCAGCAGCGAGTCGCCGCAGACCAGGCGGTCGTCCAGGAACGTGAACGGGCGCTCCGGATCCATCGAGACCAGCCACAGCGACAGCTTGGCCATCTCCACGGCCATGGGGTTGATGTCCGCCCCGTACAGGCAGTTCTCGATGATCTGGCGGCGCGCCTCGATGACGACCGGGTCCTGTTCGGCGTCGGCCGCCGTCAGGGCATCGACGGCCCGGCCGGCCCGGTACGCCATCGCGTCGGCCTGGCCATCGTTCTCCCACGCCTCGATCAGCCGGTCCGCCAGGTAGCGGCAGGCCGCCACGAGGAACGCCGCCGATCCCATCGCTATGTCCGCGACCTTCAGAGCGAGGATCTGCTCCGCCGACTTCAGGCGCCACTCCCCCGTGTCCGCCGTCTGGAGCGGACCCGGCTCGTACACCAGGGGCTCCAGTGCGTGCAGGACGACCTCCTCCGCGAGGAAGCGGGGGGTGTAGTGGGTGCCCGTGTTCTTGCGGAGTGAGGATTCGGTGACGTACAGGGTGCCGTTCGGGATGACCATCGGCAGGCCGCGCAGGTCGTCTCGAAGGATGCCGGCGAACGGCAGAAGTCGGTCGGTAAGCGCGGTGTCTTTGGTGACCGCGTTCAGCCGGCGCCGTGCCTCCGCCGCGTCCTCCGCCCCCATCGGGGCCAACCGCTTTTCCAGCTGGCCCGCCGTCGCCGGTGGCTTGGGGTCCTTCCACTTCTCGTGGATGGCCTTCGCCAGCGACTTCACCGAAGCGTCCGGCTTACCCGGCGACGCCGTGGCCGCCTTCGCCGCAAGGGACTCCAGCTCCCGCAGAGGTACCTCGTGCTCCAAGCCCGCGGGCCCGATCAGCCCGACCATGTGCTCGGTCGCCCGGCCGGCGTCGTAGGACAGCAGGCCCTCGTACACGTAGCCGATCTGCTCGACGCTCAGTGCACGGAAGCTCAGCGTGCGGACCTCGCGCTGCTTGCCCTTGCCGACGCGGACCTCCTGCACCGCCTGGAGCATGTGGAGGACGGTGCGGTCGTCGATGGGGAGGAGCGGGGTGGTGCCCTCCAGCCAGGGATACGTCTTCGGGTTGAAGATCGAGCCGTCGTACGCGGGCAGGCGGAAGCCCGAGCCGGGGTGGTCCACTCCCCCGTGGACCGCGTGAAACAGGGCTATCAGCCGGTGCCACGCCGACGTGGTGTGCTCCAGCGAGGGCTCGCCCTCCTCGTCCGCGCGGGCCTTGAGCTCGTCGCGCAGAAAGCGGGCCGAGTACGAGCGCGCGTACACCTCGTTGTCGGCGGGGAGAAGGCCGCGTTCTTCGGCGAAGAGGAGGAAGACGATGCGCATCATCACCGCTACCGCGCCCCGGTAGACCTCGCCCGCGCCGACGCCGGACGCATGCAGGCCAGGCGCACCGTTCTCCATGGCATGGACGTCGGCGCGGCCGATCGCGTCGACGAGGAGTTCCACCGCCTGCCGGACCTGGACGCCCAGCGCCTCGGTGACGTCCTCGCCCGCCGCGAGGCTCGCCTTGAGCAGGCCGACGAGGGTCTCGCCCTCCTCGTACTCGAAGAAGCGGCGGCGGCTCAGCAGGGACACGAACGCACGGACGACGTTGCGCTCGGCCGCCTCGTTCCAGCCGATCGCGTCGAAGACGGCCGTGGTCGTGACACCGCCGAGCGGAGCCCAGACCAGGCACCACCAGCGGCCGTTGGTGACCAGGCCGAGCGGCACACCGTGGTGCCGGAGCAGGCGGGCCAGCCGGTCGGCCGGTGCCGCAGCCCAGTCGCCGCCCCCGCCCGCACGCGCGGTGGGAGCGGTGCCGGCTGGGATCGTCATGCCGAGTAACCGCACCCGCTTGGCGGCCGCCTCGACGCTGGGCTCGGTAGCCAGATCGGTGCCGGGATCGACGAGGGCGAAGTCCGGGCGTACCTCGGTGTTGTGCTCCGCGACGCGGAGGGTGAGACGGTCCAGACCGTGGTGTTCAGCCTCGCCAAGACGGAGGGTCAGGGCGTCGTTCCAGCTCAGAAGCCGGGACAGGATGTACGCCACCCACTCGTCGCGCCCCGCCGTCGTGTTGTTCTGCCAGTCGGCGTGGCGGGCGCGCAGCCGGGCCCGTTCGTCCTTCTCCAGGGTGTCCAACTGGGGCCAGGCCCGCAACAGGACGGGCATGGTCAGGAAGGGACCGGAGATCTCGGTGAGGTCGAGCCACTCCTGGTGCTGCCGGCGTCCGTCGGCGGCCTGTGCCTTGGCGGCTGCTATTCCACGGCTCACGGGGCGGGGGCTCATCGGCGGGCTTCCTTTGCGGGAACGACGAAGACGACGGCGGCGGGGAAGAGGTGGGAGCGGGGTTCGCGGTACCGGGCGGCGATGGCGGCGAGTTCGCGTGTCCGCTCGGCGGGGAGTCCCTCGAGGCGTTCCTGCCAGCGGCGGCGGTCGTCCTCGAACTGGCGGCGCTCGTGACCGGTCAGCTCGTGGGTGGAGAGGAGGGCGAGCTGTTCGCCTTCGCCGTCTCCCTCCTCCTTGAGTTTGGCGCGCAGGGTGGTCTCGAAGCGGTCGAGGGTGGCGGTGATACGGCGCTCTTCCTCGGTCCGGCGGTCTGCGAGCCGGCCCTCCAGCTGGCGGCCGAGTTCGGCGGCGCGGGCCTCCAGCGAGCGGTACAGCGGGTCCCGTAGCCTCGGCCAGGCCGCGGTCAGCTCCTGGCGCAGGTGCGGGGCGGCCTCGGTGCCGTCGGTGAGCGCACGCGACAGGACTCGGCCCTGCTCGTTCACCGACTCCCAGCGGCGGAAGCGACCGGTGTCGCCGAACCAGCCGCCCGCATGAAGGACTTCCTCATGGAGGCGGGTGCCGTCAGTGCCGACAAGGACGTACCGGGCGTAGGCGGAGACCAGTGTCGTGGTGACGGCCGGGTCGTCGGAGACGACGGCGGTGACGCGGCTGAGGCCGACCGAGTCGGCGTTCCAGACGGCGGCGGTCAGCAAGCGTGTGGAGAGGGCGACGAGCGGATGCTTGAGGTGGGCGAGGACTACGTCGTCGCGGGCGTGCGCGGCGACCGCCGGGGAGAAGGTGAGGGGCCGTTGTTCGCCCTCGCGGAGCTTGTGGGCGAGGCCGCGGGTCGCCCGCTCCCAGCTCCCGGAGAGCGGCTGCACGTCGAAGAGGTCGCCCGGCTCGAATTCCTCGGCACGTAACGCGGAGGGGAGGAGTGCGGGCTGATTGTCGAGGGCTAAGGCGGTCTCGACGACGCGCTTGATGTTGGCCGGGGTGAGACCGAGCGTGGAGACGGTGTCCTCGTACTGGTCGGCGAGCCTCTTGGTCTGCGCGGTGACGTTCTGCTCGGGCGCGACGTCGCCGCCGGTGCGGCGGCCCTTGATCGGCCTCGGCCTGGCGTTCTCGATGTCGACAGATGCCATGTCACCGGTCATCCGGCGCTGTACGGCGTCGGCGAGGACGGCGTTGACGGAGCCGAGGTCGTGCTCCATGCGCGCAACCTTCTTGGCTACGCGGGAGAGGAATTCGAGGTCGGCCTCGTAGGAGCCGGCCTGGGCGTCCTGCCATCCGGAGCTGATGAAGTGGGTGATCTCCGGGTCCTGCTTCTGACCCCAACGGTCGATGCGACCTATTCGCTGTTCGAGCTTGTTGGGGTTGAAAGGTATGTCGTAGTTGATCAGGCGGTGGCAGTGGTTCTGCAGGTCGATGCCCTCGCCGGCGGCGTCGGTGGCGAGCAGGATACGGACCTTGCCCTCGGGGAGGGAGGGGTCCGCCTGGAAACCGAGACGGATACGCTCGCGTTCTTCCGCCGACAGTCCGCCGTGCAGGCGCTCGACGCGGCCGCCGTCGGTGAGTCCCTCCTGCTGGAGGAGGTCGTACAGCCACTCCTGGGTGTCGCGGTACTCGGTGAAGACCACGACCCGTTCGTTGGTCCAGTGCTTGCTGTCGGGGCGGCAGACGGCCTTGAGTTCGCGGATGAACGTCTCGGCCTTGGAGTCGGGCGCGGCTTCGTGGGTGAGGGCCCAGCGCTCCATCTTCTGGAGCAGGTCGAGCTCCTGACCGTCCTCCGCCGGCGTGAGGGAGGTGGAGCGGGTGAGGGCGTCGTCCTCCGCGTCGACCAGGCCGGTGTCGTCCAGGTCCGCGACGAGGTCGGCGAACTCCTCCAGCCACTCGGGCACGTCGTCGGCCGCCGCACGGCCGCGCGAGGGGCCGGTGTCCTCCAGGTGGGACAGATAGACCTGAACGGTGTGCAGGAAGCCCGCCGGCGAGGAGAAGAGGCGCTTCTTCAGCAGCAGCGTCACCAGGTCGGCGGCGCGGCGCCCGCCGCGTGCCCTGGGCGTCAGCTTCTTGCGGCGTAACGCGGCGAAGGAGCCGAGCACCTGGTGGATGTCGCGCTCCTGCGGCGTGTAGTCCACAGGCAGTTCGAGCGTCTTGCGGGTGCGGAAGCGGGGCGTACCGTCGGCGTTGGTGACCGTCGACTTCAGCCGCCGTACGACGGTGTCCTTGAGGGCTTCACTGTCCGGCTCGACACCGCGGGCGAAACGCTGGTCGTCGATGAGCTCCAGAAGCGCGGTGTACGACTCGGGGTAGCCGTTGTGCGGGGTGGCGGAGAGGAAGAGCCGGTGCTCGAAGTGCGGGACGAGGCGTCGGATGAGCTTGGTCTGCTGGGAGTCGACGGCGTACACCTGCTTGGGCACGGCAGGTGCGACGTGGTGAGCTTCATCGAGGACGAGTAGGTCGAAGAAGCGCTTGTGTTCGCCGTCGGAGCTTTCCTCGGGGCTGCCGATGACCTCATCTAGGAGACGCTGTGCCTTCTGCCCGCGCAGCCAGGGCAGGGACACGATGGTGAGCGGGTGGACGCGGAAGGGGTTCGCGGCGGTGCCGTGGGTGCGTCGCAGTCGGGCACAGTGTTCGGAGTCGACGATGGTGAATTCCAGACCGAACTTATCGGCCATCTCGTCGCGCCACTTCAGGGTGAGGCCGGCCGGGCAGACGACCATGGTACGGCGGGCGCGGCCGCGCAGGAGCAGTTCCTGCACGACGAGTCCGGCCTCGATGGTCTTGCCCAGACCGACGTCGTCGGCGAGAAGGAGGTTGACGCGGGGGGCGCCTACGGCGCGGGAGACCGGCTCCAGTTGGTACGGCTCGACGGCAACGCCCGAACGGAACGGCGCCTGAAGCGTCTTGGCGTCGGCGGAGGCGACGGCTGACCAGCGGACGGCGTCGAGGAACGCGGCGAGGCGGTTCGGGGAGTCGTACTGGCCGGTGGAGGCGTCGGGGAGGGAACCGGCGGGCAGGATGCGACGGCCGGGCTCGACCTCCCAGATGACGGAGAGCGTGTCGCCGAAACGGCCGTCGGCGACGGACTGGAGATGGATGAGGGTGGCGGGCCTGCGCTGCCCGTCGCCGTCGCCGGCCGGTGACGGCTCGACGCGGGCGACGACCCAGGACTGGCCGCGCACTTCGACGAGATTGCCTTCCTCAGGGAGCTGCTGCGCTCCCGTGCCCCCGATGACGCGCTGAACTGTTGAGGTCATGGCGCTGTTCCCCTTGTGATGTAACTGCCGTCGTGCTGTAGACAGTTCCACTGTCTCCCCGCCAGTACGACGTCGTCGCAGAGTAACACTCATATGCGGGCTGTGAACAGAGCTTTCAGCTGTTTAGTTGTCGCTGAGTCAGGTAATGCGGCGCAGCCGATCCAGCAGAGAGCGACTGCGTCCCTGTCGCGCGTCACTCGCCGGCAGGTCACTTTCCTCGTCGTCTGCCAGGCGCCTCAACAGCTCCGCAGCCGAGTGACGCTGTCCCGTACGGACCAGCAGGACGGCGATCTCGTACCGGGTGTCCAGCAGTGCGGGATCGCCCGGCTCGAGCACGCTCCGCTGTTCGGCCAGCACCGACTTCAGCCCTTCCAGCGCCTCGCGGGTGTGACCGAGCGCGCCCGTACACAGGGCCATGCCCACGCGTGCGGCGAGGGAATCGACACGACCGAGGCCGGGATCGGCAAGGAGGTTCTCGTACTCCTGCATGGCTTGGGCGGGGCGGCCGGACTGCCTCAGGCCGGCGATCTCCGCCAGTCGCGGGTGCGTCGACGCCGCCGAGGCAGCCGGTACTTGCGTGGGGCACCAGGCTGCGAGCAAGGCGGCGACCTCAGCCGCTGTGGCGGGCCTGTCCTCGGGGGCCTTCTCCAGCATTCCCGCCACAAGGTCCCGCAGGCCGCTCGGGACATCGGAACGACGGTCGGCGAGCGGAGGCACGGGCTCGTGCGCGTGCTGGTGGTACAGCATGAATGGGCTGCCGTCGGTGAACGGCGGGGCTCCGGTGAGCAACTCGTAGAGGACACAACCGAGCGAGTAGAGGTCACTGGCAGGCACAGTTCTGCCGACAGCCTGTTCGGGCGCCATGTACACGACCGTGCCGGGAGTGGCGTTGGCAGCGGTGAAACGCGTCTCGCCGGGTCGCGGTTCGAGAGCCGCCGCGACACCGAAGTCGAGGACCTTGATGCCGCCGTCCGGAGTGACCATTACGTTGGACGGCTTGAGGTCCCGGTGCACGATGCTCTGGCTGTGCGCGTAGGCGAGCACGTCGGCGACGCTCCGTGCGACCTCTGCGGCGCGCTCGATCGGGAGCGGGCCGTCACCGGCTAATACGGCATCGAGGGCACGGCCCGGTACGAGGTCCATGACGAGGTACAGCTCACCCTCGTGACTGCCGTGATCATGGACGACGGGGATACCCGGATGCTTCAGGCGGCTGGTGAGCCGTGCCTCCCTCAAGAACCGGCGTTCCAGCGTGGTCGGCTCGGCACCGTGTCCCCTGGATGCCAGCAGCTTGACGGCCACCTCCCGCCCGAGCCGGCGGTCGAACGCCGCCCAGACGACGCCCATGCCGCCCCGGCCCAGCTCATGCGTGAACTCGTATCGTCCAAGGCTTCGCCGCATTGCGCCCGTCCCCAGTTCCGGCGCCTCGGCGCCCGTTCACCGCCGTGCGGCCGGAAGCGGCGCAGCGCGTCCGGCCGACGCGATCATCCTCTCACTGTTCACAGGAGTCTCGGCCCTTGCGGCACGACGAAGGGCCTGCGGGGATCTTCGGGCAGGCTCCGCCGAGTGGCCAGATGAGGGGCCGGCTCCGGGAGGTAGGGCGCGAGGGCGACGTAGACCTCGGCTGCGGAGGAGGGCCGGTCGTCCGGGCGCTTGGCGAGCAGCGCCGTCACCAGTTCCTGAAGCGCTGCGGGAACGCGCACGCCCGCATCGGAGATCCGGGGTGGACGTGAGCTCAGGTGGTGGGAGACCAGGAGCGCCGGCTGATCGGTGGCGAAGGGCACGCTACCGGTGAGCATGTGGTGGAGCAGACAGCCGACGGCGTAGAGATCGCTACGACCGTCGAGCGGTTCTCGGCCGGAGAGCAGTTCGGGTGACGCACAGAGGATGTTGCCGATACTTTCCCCGGTCATCGTCAGGCGCGGGTCGGCGTCACTCAACAGTTTCACCAGCCCGAAGTCCAGGATCTTCACGACGCCGTCCCGCCGGACCATGACGTTCTGCGTCTTGAGGTCGCGGTGCACAAGGTCCGCGGCGTGCGCTGCGGACAACCCTCCGCACAGTTGTGCGGCGACGGCGGCCGCCGAGGTCACGTCGAACCGTCCGTCATCCTGCTGGTCGAAGAGAAACTCCAGCGTGGTGCCCTCGATCAGCTCCATGATCAGGCAACAAGTGTCATCCGTGATGGACGCATCGAAGACTGTGGTGATGTTGGGATGATCCAGACGCGCCGCGGCCTGCGCCTCTCGCTCGAACCGGGCGAGCGCCTCGTCACGGCTCCGCGGGACAGCCAGCAGCTCTGCGGCAATTGTCTTCACCGCGACGGGCCGCTCCAGATTCTGGTCGCATCCCTGCCACACCTGCCCCATTACACCCTTGCCGAGTACCGACCTCAGTCGGTATCGGCCGCCCAGCACCGTTCCAGCCTTTGTGCCGAGACTTTTCCCGTCCTTCACACTTCCCTCACAGCCTGGCGATACTTTCTCTGTGAACAGAGTCAATGAGCGTAGTAGCCTTCCCGCCGATACGGTGGCTGGGTTGCCGACCAGTCCAGCCGGCCAAGCATCTCGGAGACTTCGATGAGTACCCCCAACGCTGCGCCCGTCAGCTTGGCAGAAATCGCCCGGATCGCAGGCGTGGGCCGTGCGGCGGTCAGCAATTGGCGCCGCCGTCACGACTCGTTCCCCACCCGCATCGGTGGCACTGACGTCAGCCCACAGTTTTCGTTGGCCGAGGTCGAACAGTGGCTCAGGGACAACGGAAAACTCAAGGATGTGGGTGGCCGCGAATTCCTGTGGCCACGATTCGAGGCACTGGGCAGCCGGGACGAGTCGGGCCTGGCCATCGCCGAGGCCGCCCGCCGCATGCGGTCCCCCAGGTCCCGGAGTTCGGTCTTCGACCTCTCATCCGAAGCCGAGGAGCTGGTGCGCGAAGCGGCACGTCTCGGGCGCAGCGAAGGGCCTCGGGAAACCTTCGAGTTCCTTCTCCAGCGCTGGCTGGAGACGCACGTGCGACAGCTCAGCACCACGCCACCGCAGTTGGCCACATTGATGACCCGGATTGCTCTCGCCGTCCGGCTCGGCGAAAACGAGGGCGCACTGACGGTCTTCGACCCCGCCTGCGGCACAGGACATCTGATGGCGGCAGCTGCCCAGGAGCACGACAAGTCGGACCTGGCACTGCTCGGCTGCGAACGAGATCCGGCTCTTACCGCTCTCGCCGCTGCCCGACTCGAGTTCCTCACGGAGGGGCGTGGCGTCCGTACGGCGATCACCACAGCTGACGCATTGCGCGAGGACCCTTTTCCCGGGGTGCGCACTGACATTGCGCTCTGCAACCCGCCCTTCAACGAACGCGACTGGGGTTACGAGGAACTCGCCACCGACCAACGCTGGACGCACGGACTGCCACCGAGGACGGAACCGGAACTGGCATGGGTGCAGCACCTGCTCGCCCACCTCAGTCCTGGTGGCACCGCCGTCGTCGTCCTTCCACCCGCCGTCGCCTCACGAAAGGCCGGCCGGCGCATCCGGGCCTCGCTCCTGCGCACCGGCGCGCTGCGGGCGATCGTCGCCCTACCACCGGGCAGCGCACAGCCGCACAGCGTGTCGCTGCAGTTGTGGGTTCTGCGGGCCGCCGTGAGCAGCGTCACCTCGCCTCCCACGCAGGATGCAGTGTTCGTGGACGCCACCCGGTTCGCGAGGCCCGGCACACGGGAGCCGGGCCCCGACTGGCACGCTCTCGACTCCTTCGTCCTGTCCGCTATGCATGTCCTCGACAGCCCGGACGAGGAACTGCCGGAGGGCGCCGCGCGGGTCCCGTTGCTCGACCTGCTGGACGACGAGGTGGATGTCACGCCGGGACGCTACACCGCTCCCAACACAGAGCCCTCCAGCGTCGAAATCGCCGCGTCGTGCGCCGAACTGTCCTCAACTCTGAATACTCTGAAAGGGCACCTGAAGCATCTGTCGAAGCTCGCCTTCGAGGACGATGAGCCCCACACCACGGCGAGTGTGGGTGACCTCATCAAGGCCGGAGTCCTGACCTTGCGATCCGGACAGCAACCGCCGGATGCCGCGGAAACGACTCGCGATGATCACGCAGTGCCGCTCCTCACCGTTTCCGACCTACTGATGGACGGCACTCCCACTCGGGTGGTTGCCCCCGATGCGGCACCCACCATTGCAGAGGAAGGCGACGTCGTGGTCGCGGGAGTGATCCGGGCTTTCCAGGCATGGGTGCACGAAGGCCCGCCGATGGCCCTGGGACCCCAGCTCTATGCCCTGCGCGTGGACCCGGAGAAACTGCACGCCCACTTCCTCGCCGGCTGTCTGCGCGCGCCCGCCAACGGACGCCAGGCAGGCAGCCATGCCTCCAGTTCTTCCCGGGTCGACATCCGGCGCCTTCAGGTACTGCAACTTCCTCTGGAGGAACAGGCGTCATATGCCGAAACCTTCCGCCGCCTCCTGACCTTCGAGACACTAATGGCCCAGGTAGCCCACACGGGGCAAGGTTTGGTGAGCGGGATCAGCGATCGACTGGCGACCGGAGGACTGATCCCCTGATCCGCTGCGGGTAGCGGCTACGGCTACGGTTCGACGCCGAGTGACTCAGCCTCTATGAGCCAATACTGGCCCCCACGGCATCACACTGTGGCTGCGGATGGAGCACCGGGAGAAGACGGCCCCTCAGAATCTGGTCTTTGCAGGAAGCACCGGCATCGGTGCAGAGCCTTCCCGCCGCGGCGCTCCGCACATGGTTCTTGTCCACGTACGGTGCGGCGCTTTTCTGCAGGCTTCCGCAGAGGCATCTCCACGAATGGCCGACCGTCTCGATTCAGCCATTTCATACATTTCCGTGTCCGAGACTCTCCAAGAAGGCCCTCGGTCTATGCCCGATGCGCCATCAGCCAGCCAATCAAGCGACCGTTGTCAGTGGGGCTGCGTAGCCTCGCTGTTACGGACGAACCAGGTGAGTCCCTGCCAGCGGGAAGCAACGATGAAAGGGCGTGGCAGCGGCTGAGCGCGTACGCATATTTCAGCGCGCCTGAGCGACTGGAGTATGTCGCGATCATGCGGGCGTTCTGCCGCACCCTGCTGGCGGGCCTGGCGGTGCTGGATGCGTTGGCGAAACTGGACGACTCCAGCGGACTGCCGTCCTCGCTCGATGCAGAGACGCTCACGTCCCGGCCGGAGCAGCTGGTGCGTTGGGGCAATCTGTCGCGCAGCAGCCACACGGTGAAGGCGTTCGAGCATCACCGAGTACCAGCGGTCCAGGTCCCGCTATCAGTTGTCCAAATTGGGCGAGCGGATCCAGTGGGACGCGGATGAGGTTCTGGCCGGGGCGGATGCGGTACGAGAGGTGAGCAGTGAGCTACTGGCGCTGGTCGAGCGTGGACTGCGGGAGCTGGCCGAGAAGCCCGGCGGTGTCGCGCCACAGGACGCGCTGGAGCGCATCAGCACGCTATTCGTGCAGTTCACCGAGTTCGCGGATTCTGTGCGGGACTTCTACGCGTACCTTGGACAGGTTCTGGCGCGGTACGACCTGGACGGCGCCGAGTACCAGGAGTTCAAAGAGCTACTGCTCGACTACGTTCAGGCGATTGGCTTTCCGCGCGCCTCGGATTAGATCGGCCCTGGAGAGGTAGTGGCCATGGCTGCCTGGTGTGCTAGAAGCAATCGATAGCCACACCGGCGGTCCTATGGGGGCACCGGCAGGCAGCCTGTCCGAGACCCGGGTGCAGCGGACAAGGAAGCCAGGTCGATCAGCTGCGCGACGCCACGCTGCGTGCTCTGCAGTCGCTGCTCGCCAACGCCAAATGGATGCTGCCCTCTGCCTCCGGCGAAATGTCGCGTCGCCCAGGATCTGCTGCGCGTCGCTCGGTGGTTCGACGAGGCGACGCCCGATGACGCACACGACACCGCCGTCGCCGCAATCGGGCTGCACGGTGCGCGACATCTGGGCGTTCCGCCGAGTACAGACGAGGTGGTGCCGGCGTACCCGAGCTGGTGGACGGGGCCCGTGGTAGAAGTACCGGTGGCATTGCGTGAGCGGGGCAGCCGCGCCCAGCGGGGCCGGGCGTCAGCGGACCTCTCGCGGATCGTCCGCGTCCGGTCCCTCACTGCGGAGAGCCGGACACGGACTATTCCTCGTGAGCGCGCCGGCGGAGCGCTTGCCCCTTACCTGCCCCGCACTCGCCGGATCTCGTAGCCGTAATTGCGGTCCGGATTCACATCGAAGTACATCTGCGGACTATCGCCGGCCTGCTGGACTTCGAGCAGTGCCACTTCCGTGTCGGCGAATGAGCCCGCGGCGTCGAAGTGCAGAGTGATGGACCCGGTCCGGTGATCACCGTCCCTCATGTCCCACGTCCCCCTCCCGGAGAGCTTTCCCTTCCCGGACGGAAGATCCATGGAACCGTCGTCGACTGCGCTGCGGGGGACGCTCGTCACCTCGAAGGTCCCCTCCTTGTGGAACTCGACCCGAGCCCCGCCGTCACCCTTCCAAGTACCGACAATCTGCGCGGAGTCGAGCGTTGCGTCACTGGTCTGGCAGCTGGCCAGCGCAAAGAGTCCGAGGACGACCAGCACCGGTACCGCCATACTCGCCAGGCAGCCACCCAGGAGTGCTATAGCAATCTTCACTTGTAGATCGTCTCCTGCCAACGGACGTCGACCCGGAAGCCAGCGGTGAACCCACCCGTATATTTGGGGGCGCCGTTGAAAACTTCTTGCCATGCGGCATGGCCCGGCGCGAAGGACTCGTTATTAATGTCGGTCCAGGCATGATAATCGACCACAAGTGTGTTGCCCTTGCTCTTCTTGATCGTGTACTTCAGCGCATACGAACCAAGGACGCCCTGCGCCTCACGATCTTCCTTTCCGGTCGCCAGTCCGCCGAAGTCGGAGGCGTACACGTTGGCCATCTGCGCCACGTTCAGGTCTCTTCCGTCCTGGTTCTTGGTCACGCTGTAATCCGCACGGTCCTCTTTGGTCCCCAAGTCGACAAACTGAGTGACGACCTTAGTGCGCGCGTCAGCCATGCTCGTGCTCTTGATCAGCGACTGGGTGAGTTCATCGTCCCCGTCGAACGACTGATTGGCGGTCGTGGTCTTTCCCGCCGGCGCCCCCCACAGCCAGCGGAACGCCAGCGACCAGGGCCCACCTTCCTTGACCTTCCCGTCACCTCCGAAGTCGCCATTGGCCAGCTTGCCGGACGGCGTCCTGTTCACGGCCTGCATGTCGAGGAGCATCTTCACAAGGTCCCGAGTCTTGGGGTCGCTGTACATGACCGTCAGCGGATCAGGCCCCTTGAGCAGCGGCGGCGGCTTGGGCAACGGCAAAGAGGGCGTTCCCGTCCAGCCGTTGCTCGTGGTGGGTGCGCTGCCCAGCCATGGGAAGCCACCACCGCCACTGCCACCACCGCTTGCGCCGCTGGAAGAAAATGGCGGCGCCACAACGATGTCCGAGATGATCACGTCGAGCCCGCAGGCCGATCCAGTGCAGGAGATCGACCCCTGACCAGTGGGGTCAGAGAGAGAAACGGGATTGTTCTCGGCGTACCCATAACCGTTAAGAGACTGATGTTTCGCCGTTTCGAGGAGGGGGTCAACGCTGAGGAACCGACCCAGTTCAGCATCGTACTCCCGTGCCCCTATGTGCGTCAGGCCCGTTCCCGTGTCGTGCGTCTTGCCCAGGAAACCTCGGTCATCGACCCAGTCCCCGATGGACCCCTTGGTTCGCACGGCTCCGAAGACCGTTGTGTAGCGCTTCACGACCGCTTTGGAATCGGACGCGACAGCCAGGCTGGACGTGCCGTGATGGTCACCGGCCAAGTAGTAGAGCTTGTTGCTACCGGACTGGTTGGTCCGCAGCGCCACGGTCAGTTCCTCCGTGCCGTAGTACCGCTGCGCCCATGTCTTGCCGTCCTTCTTCAGGTGCAACTCCGTCGAGCCGGCGTACAGGACCCGCTCGCCATCCGTGTCGCTGCGGATGAGCAGGTTGCCGTCAGCGTCGTATACGTAGCCGGTCGATGCGGAACCCTCGGTGACCTTCGCGAGCTTTCCCTCGTCGGACCAGCCGAGCTCCTGAGCGCCGTCCTTGCCCGGACGCTTGGTGGTGTTGCCGGCTTCGTCATAGCCGTAGCTCTTGTCGGGTGCGTCGCAGTCTCCCTTGACGCTCGTCCCAGTCAGTGTGTGTTTCTGGGAACCGATGTAGCAGTACGTCGTCTTTGCGTCACCGCTGGCGGTGTGCTTCGTCTCAGTGGTGCGCTGCCCGGCGTCGTTGTAGGTGTAGCTGTCCCAGTACGGGGCCGGCCCGGTGAGGTTGTCGGCGTTCGGTGCGTCGGAGCACTTCTGTGAAGCCGGCGTCCAGGCGTCGGTCAGGCGCCGGTGCCCGTCGTAGGCAAAACACTGGGTCTCGGCCTTGCCGGTGCCGCCGAGCGTGGCCGAGTCGGCGACCGAGGTGACGTTGCCCGACTCGTCCAGCGTGTAGTGCAGGTCCTGCAGCGTGTAGGGGTGGGTCTGGTCGGTGACGCGGCTGTCCGTCAGCCGTCCTGTGCCTTCCTCGTAGGTCTGGGTGATGTAGGTCTTCCGGTGGTCCTCGGTGTTGGCGGCGCCCAGAACCAGTTGTTGTGGCTGACCCAGCGCTGAGTAGTCGGTGTCCAGCAGGTAGCCGGTGGTTCCGCTGATGGACTTCACCTGGCCGAGGCCGGTGTAGTCCCGCTCGACCGTCTCCGACGGCAGGCCGCCCAGGGCAGGTTCCGTCGTGTTCTTCAGCGTGCCGTTGATGTTGTAATAGCTGGAGAACTTGAGGGTGGCGGATGCGCCGGCCTTGACCAGGGGGTCGTCCTCGGGAAGACGGAGCTCGGTCTCGACGGCCCGGTCGATGCTGTCGTACGAGGTTACCGCCCTGGTGTACGCCTTGCCGCCGGCACCGCCGACATAGCGCGTCGAGGTACTCGGCTTACCCTTGGCGACGGTGTCATAGGTGTGCGCGGTGAGCCGCTTGTCGTCGGTCTTCTCCCCCGCCCAAGTGCCGGTGATCCGGCCGATCTCGTCGTACTCCGTGAGGATCGACTTTCCGCGTGCGTCGGTGGTTCTGATCACCTGGTCGAGCGTGTTGTATGCGGTGCTCGCCTTACCCTTGTCCGGGTCGTCGACGGAGATGCGACGGCCGAACAGGTCGTAGCCGTAACCCCACTTCGCGTCGTCCGGCCCGGTGATCCCGGTTTCCTGGCCGTCCAGCCCGTAGCGCGTCTTCACGGAGGAGTAGGCGGTGCCGTCCGTGTCGCCGAACTGCTTGTCCGCCGGGCTGGTCCCGGCGTACTCACGGGTCTCAACCGCACGCCCACGCGCATCGGTGATGGTGCGTTGTGCAGAGCCTCCCTTGAGCGCTGTCGTGGCGGTGGAGTCACCGGTGTACTTCGTGGTGGTGGACCAGCGTTCCTTGCCGAAGAAGAACACCCTGCGGCTCGTCTCGCGGCCCGCCCCGTCGGTCACGATCGCGGTCTGCGTCGGCGACTCCCCGTATTCGGCCCGGGTGTACGTGCCGGTGGGCGAGCTGGTGTTGTCGAAGATGTCGGCGTACGTCTCGTACACCAGACCTCGCGAGTCGTAGCGGGTATCGGTCAGGATTCGGCCGCCCTGAGGGGTGGGCGACTGGGTCTGCAACGGGCGCAGCAGCGCGTCGTAGAGCTCGTAACGCGTGTTGTAGGTCTTGCCGTCGGACTTCAGGGTCGAGGTCGACACCCACGAAGGAGTCGTGGTGTTGAGCTGGTAGGCGAAGGTGCTGCTCGCGGGCTGGCCCGCGGCCTTGCTCCGGTTCGGCAGCCACACGCTGGTCAGACGTCCGAGTGCGTCGTAGGCGAGCTCGGTCTTCTTCGCGTTCGGGTCATAGGTGCGCAGCTCCAGGCCGCGCCGCGGGTCGATGACGGTGGTCGTCTTGTGCTGCTTCGCATTGCTCCTGGCCACCTGTGTCAGCGGCCCCGAGTCGGCTGGGGTGTACGCAGTCGTCGTAGCCTTCCCCGCGGCGTCCGCTTCGCTGACCGGGCGGCCGAGCGTGTCGTACTCCGTTGTGCTCACCGTCTGCCAACCGGTCGGCAGACGATCACCCGTAGCTCCGGCCGTGGCCGCGTAGCCTGTCGCCCGCCCCGTCCAGGTCGCTTCTCCCCTTGTCGGCTTCTGCCCGGCCGTCCACTCGGTGGCCTTCGGGTCGTCGTACACCGTGGCCGTGTCGGAGAGCACGTCCCCACGCGAAGCGGAGGAAGACGGCAGTGACAGGTCGCTGTCGGCGACGGAACAGGATTTGCCGACAGTACGCACGCGACCGACAGGGGTGCTGATGCCGGCGTCGTCGTTGCGTGCGTACCAGGTCCGGGTGCACGTCTCGTCCCCGCCCTTGCCCTCCTCCCCCGAGTCGTCGACGGCAACTGCCATGCCGTAGTCGTCGTAGGTCTGAGCGACGGTGCGGGACCGCCAGGACTTGGCCGCAGTCAGGTAGGCGTACGTCGTTGTTCTGGCGCTGCGGACGTACCGTGCTGCGTCATCGGTGGCATCCGGTACCGACTGCCGTGCGGTCTCCTTGGACCACAGGTCGTTCCTCGTCGCGGTGACCGCTGTGGTCCCGTCGTACACGACCCGCTCGCGCAGCTGTCCGGCGTACTGATCGCTGTCGGCGACGGACGGTATGCCGAGGTCCGGACCGTCCAGCGGGGACACGCTGACGTCGCGGGCGGCATCACCCTTGGTCTTGTCGCCGTCCATGCCCTGCATGTAGAGCGAGACCGTCTTGGATCGGGTGGTGTTGAGCGCACCGGTGTGCACCGTCACCTTCCGATAGCCGCGCCAGCCCGACCAGGTGCGCTCGTCCTTCGGCACGAAGGGGTCGTCATCGTGGTGCCAGGCCGCACCGGCGTACTCATAGGCGTTCTCGACCGCCTCGTTGTGACCGGCGGGGTCAGAGGTGACCACGGCGAGGACGCGGTACTTGTGGAACCAGTCCACCGACGCCTTCTCGGCACCGTTGATGTTCCAGTACTGGGGATAGCAGGGGCGGGTGTTGGTGTCTTCGGCGGCGTCGATGACCTCACTGCGCCGGCACTCCGGCTGGGACAGCGTCACCGTGGTCAGCGCGCCGGTCTCCGAGGTGACCGTGGAGATGCGCGGCCGGGTGAGCGGCAGGATGTCATCAGTGGCGTCCACCCGGTTCGGGCGCATCTGATACGTGAACGAGATGGGGTGCTCGGTGATCGGTGTGCCCGCCTTGGCCGTGCGGGTGACCGATTCCAGCGTCAGCGTCTGGTCGGTGCTGTCACCGATGTCACCGCCGTCGAGGAACTTCTGCTTGAACTGCCAGGAGTCGACCGGCTGGTACTTCTTGTCGGCGGCCGACCAGGAGAAGGTGTCGATCCCGGTCAGGCGCTTGCGCGTGAAGAAAGAGGGCCCGGCCGCGTCACATTCCTTGTCACCATCCGAACACACCGCGTCGTAAGGAACGTCCGGCCAGTTGTGCGCCGTTTCCTTCGTCAGCTCGGAGCAATCCGAAGCTGTGCAGCGCTCCGCGTGGTCGAAGGTGACTTTCGCGTCGGCGTCATCGGTGAACAGGGCATTCTTGCGAAGCCCGTAGTCGATCTCCTTGAGGTAGCCACCGCGGGTGTAGGAGGCGTTGGCCGTCTCCGCCTTGTTCTTCTTGTAGTGGTTCGTTTCCTTGGCGTACCAGTACGTGGCGGCATTGCCCTGGGCGCTCACCACCAGATCCAGATTCCAGCGCCATGCCTGGGTGACTGCCCGGTCTGCGAACACATCACCCTTGGTGTAGCCGGGATCGCCGGAGTCGTCACCGAACACCGGCACCGTCCAGGTGGAGTTGGTGCGCTGGTCGGTGGCGCCGTCGAGCTTGTTGAGACCGAAGACGTACTTCGTCCCGTTGCCGGTGACGACGGTCCAGTACTCGCCGTTGTCGTCGCCGTTGTCCGCGCCCGTCGACCTGGTCACCCGCGACGCGTCGTCGTTCTTCAGCCGCCAGACACCGGCCTGCTCCGTCTTCACCAGCTGGGAAGACTTTCCGTTGAGCACCAGGCGCGCGTTGTCGTACTTCCAGCACCGGTCGAAAACCTCGTCGTGACCGGCGTCATCGCAACTCTCGTAGGAGCGCTCGATGTAGGAATCAGTCAGCCCGAAGCCCTCCCCTACGGGCGTGCCTTGGTTGTTCGTGTTGGATGTGCGGCCATCGGTGCTGCCGGAGTCGTACGACAACGACAGTGTCGGCGTTGGGTCGCCGGCTGCGGGAGGCAGTGGGAAGTCCTGCTTCCAGGTGAAGGATCCCGCGCTGTTGCCGGCTTGCCACGAGGACGCCGCCGAAAGGTCGGTCGCGGTGTAGTCACCCGCCCCAGACGCCGCCTCGCCCCCGCCTGCTGGTGCGGCGGTCAGGGCCAGTACTGTGCCGCCCGCGGCTGCACTACGCGCTCGGGTCGTTGTCTTCTTTTCCGCGAACGTCAACCGGGACGAGACGGACTGGTGTACCAGGTCGTTCTCGGACTTCAGCGGCGCCTGCCGGCGGCAGGCGTCCTTCTCCGGCGTCGTCAGCGCGCATGCGGGGAGCTTGACCAGCCGCAGCCGTCCGGCCCAGCCGCCGCCGATCGCGCTCGCGAAGTCGCTGTAGTCGATGCTCACCTCGGCGCCGCCCGACAGGTTGGCGGCAGTGGTCAGGAGTACGCCGGTGATACCTGCCTTGTTCGCGGCCTTCTGGTCCAGCACCGTGACCTTTGCTTCGGCCCCCGCCGGGGCAGCCGCCGCGTTCTTGGCCTTCATGGTCACCGGCATCCCGCCCGGCGAGGCGGTGCCACCGTCCTTGGCCTTCGTGTCGAGTGCGACGATCGCCTCGCCGGCCTTCGGCCAGGCAGCCGCTCGCTCCGCCGCGGCTCGCTTCGCCTGCCCAACGTTGGCCGTTCTGTCTTCGGCCGCCTTTTTGCGTGCCTTCCCGGCACCAGGGCCGCCGACCTTCTTGACCTCGCTCACCCGCTGGGCGGGCAGGTCTGGGCGGCCCATGCCGCCCGCGTTGGCTTCAGTGGCCGGGAGGCCCCCTAAAGAGATCAGCAGGGACAACGAGACTGCGCCTGTGACGGCGCGACCGTAGCGGCGCCTCCCCGCCTCACGGCATCTTGAGGTGTTGTTGCCAAATACCATGATTTTCCGCCCCACCGTCCGGAAAGAGAAGTCACCAAGTCAGCGCGCGTTTCCGCGCAGGGTCGGTACGGGCGATGGCCTGCCATCGCCCGTACCGTGGCAGACGTCAGTCGCCCACGCTCGTGTCGATCTGCTCCGAGCCGGCCATCGCACCCGCCCACATCCGCACGTCCGTGATGCGGCCAGACAGATAGTGCTTCCAGGCACCGCTCGTGAACCCGCGGCCGACGGAGAATTCCCCCGTACCCGCCAAGGCCGTGAACGCCTGCTCGTCGCCGTTGCGGTTGTGCCCGAGGTAGAGGCTGATCGTGCCGGCCTGGGCGTCGAAGACGCCGGTCAGCCGGGCGGCACTGTCCACCTCTGCTACCTCGTCGGAGACGACGGAGCTGAACGTGCCACCGGCGGTCAACCGTCCGAAGTGCCACTTGCCCACGGGCACGGTTCGCTCCGCACCTGTCTCTTCGTCGAGCACCGTGTCCTTGCCGGTCAGCTCGTACCAGAAACCCCAGGCCGATCCGTCCGCCGTCCGCTGACCGAGCACCTGCCCGGTATAGCCCGCGCTCTTGCCGGCGAGCACGTCACCACCCAGTTCCACAGCGGTCGTCACCGTGAACGATCCCGTGTCATCGACCAGGGGGCCCTCCGCCGCTGCGGCGTCGTCGGTGCCGTCGAGGGCGATAGCCTCGCCGTCGAGGGAGGCTCCGCCCGTCAGCTTCAGGTCCCTGCCGTAGCCGGAGGTCGTGTCCACGAGGGTGGTGCCGGCGGCGCCCGACGGATTCCAGTCCGCAATCAGTTCCGCGCCCGCATACCCCTCGGAGGTCAGCAGGCGAGCCTCATCGGCGATCTCCGCTTCCCCGAGGGCCCGTTGCCAGACGGCGACCTCGTCCACCGATCCGTCGAACGAGTCGACGGCCTCGCCGCCCCACTTCGCCCTGCCGATCTGCAAGGGCCCACTGGCCGGCCAGGGCGTTCCCGTATCGGCCTCGGACTGCAGGACCCCGTTGAGGTACAACCGCACCTTGTTGTTGTCGGCGTCGTAGGTGGCGGCCACATGCGTCCACACACCCGTGGGGCTCGTCTGCTTGCCACGTGCCTTGGCCCACTTGTTACCGGTCGTGGGGTCCTTGGACAGCATGCGTACGCTCCAATCCTTCACCCCGTCGGCGCCGTACGAGAGGTAGAAGGGGCTGTTCTCACCGCCGTCCACACTGAGCAGGGTCATGATTCCGGTCGCTCCAGGGTTGACCCGCGCCCATGCAGAGACCGTGTAGGAAGACTGGGTTTCGAGCACCTGCCCGCTGGTGGCCGCGTACGCTCCGGCCCCGTTCAATGACATGCCCCTGTCCGTGACGGGTTTCTCCAGCGGCACGCCCGACGCGTCGTGCGTGATCAGGCCCCGACGTCCGCGGTCGTCACGCGTCGCGCCGCCCGAGAGCGTGGCGGCATGACGCGTCGACCCGCCCGCCGTCGCCGAGTCGACCGCAGCGCCACTCGCCTCGTCGAAGTGCCACCTGCCGACGGCGCCCTCGCCCGGGTCGACGAGAAAGTCCAGCACACTCAGCGCACCTGCTCTGCCGATGCCATCGGTGGCCCGGACAAACACCCGGTACGTTCCCGACCTGCCCGGTGTGACCGTCACCGTCGGCTTGGCTGCGGGTACCGCCTTGGACCAGGAGGCCGACGTGCTCAGCTTGTAGGCGTAGCTGACGTTGTTCGTGTCACCACTGGCCGGGGCGAACGTCAGGGTCGCCTTCTGCCCCGGACCGCCATGCGGAACACAGTCCTGCGGAGTGCACGGGGTGTACGGAGAGCCGACCGTGATCTTGGGCGCCTTCGGTGCGGTCGGGTCGACCTTGAAGTAGCACCACCCCGTCGTCGAAGCGTTCGAGGGCCCGGACAGATAGCTGCTCCCGTCGTAGTAGGAGCGCACCCAGGCCCGGTACCGGTACAGCGTGTGCTCCCGGAGTGTCGACCACGGCATCGAGAGCTTGGTGCCGTCCCCCACATAGCCAGTCGAGGGCCGCAAATCCCCATTGCCCGCGTCGGCATCCGACCAGCTCGAGTCGCTGTTCTTACGGTCGACGTCGAAATACACCCGCAGCTGAGCGTCCTTCTCGCCCCCCGACGCGGTCTGCGCCGTGGCAGTCAGGGAGGGCGTCGGGTCCGAGACGACGGCCGGATCGGACTCCTCCTTCTCGCAGACCGTTCCCGACCCCGTGACGAGCCCGATGCCCGTCGGCTTGGCCGGCAACCCGACGAACTTCGCCGAGAGCACGGCGTCGTTCTTGAACCGCTTCCACGCGCCCGTGTCCGACTCGTCGTGCGCCCGGATCTCCAGGGTGAGCCGAGAGAACTTGCCCGCCGCGAAGTTCCGCACTGTCGGAGTCAGATTCTCATTGGATTCGTCAGGGTTGTCATTGAACTCGATAGGCGCGTCCGGGGAGTCCGGATCGCACAGTGACCCACGCCCCGCCGACACACTGCGGTCTCCCATCCAGTCCAGCTCTTTGGGGCGCGAGGACCATGTCGTGGAGGAGGAGATGTTGTTTGTACGCACCAGGTCCACCCAGCGCGGATCGCACTGGAAAGCCCATGGCTCCGTGATCCGGAACGTGGCATCCAGCACCTTCTTGCCCTTGAGACTGGCCGGCGAGAACTCGAAGTAGAGGCGCTGCACGTATCCCGGCCCGCAGGAGTAGTTGTGCCAAGTGCCGCACTTCCCCGCGCCCTTGCCGAGACCGTCGTCGCCGTTGCCCCACCCGTAGCTCTCGTAGCCGTCCGAGCGCAGCAGTGTTCGTTCCGACTCGCTCCACGTCACTGTCGGATCGATGTACAGCGGGAATGCGGCCGCATCGGTCTTCGTGAGCATCTCCGCATCAGGCTTGACCGCCAGAGCGTCCTTGGACACCTCGATGTCCATCGTCGTGACGTGGTCGCCGGGCGCCGGCTCCACACCTTGCGCTGCCCCCTCCGCAGTCGGAGCGGCATTACCCGAGCCAGCTGCGCTGAATAAGCCGCCCTTCACCGCCATCTGCCCCGTCTCAGTGGCCGCGCCCGCCGAGTCCCACATCTGCGCGGGTGGCGCCCTGAAGACCGTGTTGCCGTCCCCGTCGGTAGCCGTCAGGTTTCCGCCCGTCCCTTCGCGGACCTTCAGCTCATGCGTGCGCAGCGTGTAATCGATCTGCTTGAGTTCCGGCCTGGCCGCGGCCTCCGGAGACTTGACCACCAGTACGTGCCGGAAGCCCTCGACCGACGCCGTCACTTTGAGGTCGACATCCGGCAGTACCTCCGGGTAGAGAGCGCTGTCTCCCGCAAGCTGCGGCTTCGGCAGCTTCTCCGGCCATCCGAGCTCCAGCGACCGACCCAGGTCCTCGATCTTCACTAGCGCCGTGTCGCCACCGCCGGAAAACGACATCCGCGTCGCCGCTGCCTTGGGCCCGACGGACCCGTCGGCTCGCTGCTCAAGGGTCGGATCCGGCTTTGCCCAGCCTCCGGCGTCCGCAGCCACCCGGACCGGTACCGCCGACTCTTCAAGCGAAAAGGTGTAGCCGTCAGGGTTGGCATAGACCGTCGTGCGCTCCATGCGCTCCCCCGAAACCTCGACCTGCTGCCCGGTCTCCTTCGCCTGGGCAAGCGCCTTCTGCCCCTCCGAAAGTGCAGCGGGCTCCTCAGCCGCCGCAGAGACGGGAACAGGCACCACGAGCAACGCACCAACCATCGCGCCTGCTGCGAGCACACCTGTCCGAGACGCACCCATGCGTCTTCTCTTGCTCATAACGCCCTGATGGCGCCCCCACCCTAACCCCACGCCCCCCACCCCGTATTCACAAGAACCTCACAAGTAACGCACATCAAATAGGCATTGTTCTGCGCGCGTCAAGAGTGATCATTCACGGCGGTCGGTTTTGGCGGACCAACGGCGATGGGCGGCTATCGGCGCTTCGCGGCTGACGACGAACAGGCTGCCGTCGAAGCACTACTCGCCTTCGCTATCGACTCAGGCTCGCCGAGGAAGCTCGAGGTTCTGTCTGCCGGCCGAGAAGTCTGGTGCCGGAGGCACTTGCCTCCTCTCCGGCACCAACTGTCCACCTGACAACCGCTGCGCGTCCGATTCCGGGTAGGTGCTGATCATGCCTGCAGTCGCCCTACCGTATGTCCGTGAGCTCATGAATTCGGGGCAGGCAGAAGGGACGCGGTCCAGTGGGGACTGCGCGAGCGTGAACTGTCACAGCAGCCTTGAGTGGGCTTCGATGGGGGCCATGAGACGAGGCGCAGACCGGCTCGCTCTGAGCGACCAGCCAGGTCATGTGACAGCCTGATGACCCCCACAGGCAGGAGCACCGCGACGTCGCCGGGACGCCATACCGCTTCGACGAGCAGCTAACCCGCACCCGACCGTCGGTGCCCTTCCGGCGAAACCGAAGGGCCACCTCAGGGCCAATTACTCCGATTCCACACCGCACTCGGAGAACCTCCGCTGGTCCTCCGAGTGAACCCGACACACACCCACACGCCACAGTCACGCAAAAACGCAGGTCAGACCATGGAGCCTGAGCATGCTCCAGGCAGGCAAGGAGGCAAGAAAACACGAAAGCCCTGGTCAAACGACCAGGGCTCCATGGGTGAGTGTGTCCGAGGGGGGACTTGAACCCCCACGCCCGATAAAGGGCACTAGCACCTCAAGCTAGCGCGTCTGCCATTCCGCCACCCGGACTAGGTGTCGTCGGCGCGGGGCTTGCCCGCGGCGACATGGACAACAATACCAAGGTTTCGGAGTGGGTTTCACGCGTGTATGCGGGGAGGCATAAGTGGGGGTTATGTGGGGAGCGGTGTGCGGTCGGCGGGTGGTGGTGGAGGGTGTTTGGGCTGGTCACGAGGGGTGGTGGGTGGGGGCACGGATCGTGATGGAGGGGTGGGGCGGTGGAACGGGGGCTAGGTGAGAGGGGTGGGGGGTTGTGGGGGTGTGAGGTGGTAGTGGGGGAAATTTCCTGGGAGGGGGGTTTCTCCGGGTGGGCCTTCGGTTACGGCGCGGATCAGGAGGGGGCCGCCTACGAAGGCGCCGCGCCAGGAGGTGCCGGTGCCGCCGAAGAGTTCCGCGCGGTCGCCTCGGGAGCGGGGGTGGTTGTGGCCGGTCTTGAAGGCGCGGATCTGGGGAGCCAGCCGGGCGTACGTCGCCGGGTCGTCGGTGGAGAGGGTGGCGACGAGGGCGCCGTTGGAGGCGTTCATCGCGGCCAGGAGCTCCGCCTCGGTGTCGACCAGGACGATCGTGTCGACGGGGCCGAAGGGCTCGGCGTGGTGGAGGGGTGAGGACGGGGGCGGCGCGAGGAGGGTGGTCGGGGGGAGGTAGGCGGCGGTGTCCTGGGACGGGAGGAAGCGGCCCTCGGCGAGAGAGCCCTGGTGGAGGGGTACGGCGCCGCGGGCGATGGCCTCGGTGGTGAGGTCGGCGAGCTCCTTGGCCTTGGCCGCGTTGATCAGTGGGCCGTAGTCGAGGGCGGGGAGCGGGTCGGCGGGGTCAGCGACCGCCAGGGGGTGGCCGAAGCGGACGTCCCGTACGGCCGGGAGGTACGCGGCCAGGAAGTCGGCGAAGGCGGAGCGCTGGACGACGAAGCGGGGGTAAGCGGTGCAGCGCTGCTTGGCGTACTCGAAGGTCTTGGAGAGGAGGGGTGTGAGGGCGGGCCAGTCGGTGTAGTTCCACAGGCCCCAGGTGTTGAGGCCCTCCTGTTCCAGGATGTGGCGTTTACC
This sequence comes from Streptomyces sp. NPDC000151, assembly GCF_040301705.1. Lineage (NCBI taxonomy): Bacteria > Bacillati > Actinomycetota > Actinomycetes > Kitasatosporales > Streptomycetaceae > Streptomyces > Streptomyces sp. NPDC000151. Next base: position 88,484 of record NZ_JBEPFC010000009.1, read on the forward strand.
GAGGTCGGCGACGGCCGTGGCGATGCGCGCGCCGGCGTCGCGGCCGCCCACGAAGGAGACGCAGCCGATCTCCGGCGAGCGGACGAGGGCAGGCGACAGCTCGCTGCCGGACCCGCTGACGAGGGAGAGGGGCACACCCTCACGGCGGGCCAGTGCACAAGCCAGGGTGAGGCAGGCCACGCCGCCGTCGGTCGGGGTCTTGCCGATCACGGCATTGCCTGCGAGTGCTTGTACCAGCATGGCGTGAACGAGCACGCTCATCGGGTAGTTCCAGCTGGCGATGTTGCTCACCGGGCCGGGGAGGGGTGACCGGCCGATGATCATGCCGTCGACCTCGTCGACGTACCAGCGGACGCCGTCGATCGCCCGGTCCACGTCCGCCTGGGCGAGTTTCCAGGGCTTGCCGATCTCCCATACGAGGAGGAGCGCGAGCAGCTCCCGGTGAGCGGCGAGGGCGTCGAGGGTGGCGGCGATGCGGGCCTTGCGTTCGGGCAGCGGTACGTGGCGCCAGGCGCGGTGCTGGTCGAGAGCCGCGCGTACGGCCCGGGCCGCGATGTCGGTGGTCAGGCGGGGCGGTCCCGCGATGGGGGTGGCGTTGTCGATGGGACTGGTCACGGGGAGCGGGGTGCCGTCCGCGTGCCAGGTAGCCGACCAGAGGTTCAGTACGCGGTCGTCGTGGAATCCCTCGGGGGCCGCGGCCAGGCATCGCGCCCAGACGTCGGGCCAGGCTGTGCCCGGTTTGAGGGAGAGGGGGGCGGAGAAGAGGGTGGGGGACGTGGAGGACGCGGGGGTTCGGTGTGCCGGTACCCGCGTCGGTTTCCCTGCCGGAGTCGGTCCCGGAGTCGGTGTCGGATGCGGTCCTGGAGTCGGTGTCGGTGTCATCGCAGGGCCTCCCACTGTTCGCGTACCAGGCGTGCCGTTTCGGTGGGTGTGGTGCCGACGCGTACGCCCGCCGCTTCCAGTGCGCGGCGCTTGCCCGCTGCCGTACCGGAGGAGCCGGAGACGATCGCGCCCGCGTGGCCCATCGTGCGGCCCTCGGGGGCGGTGAAGCCCGCGATGTAGGCGACGACGGGTTTGGTGACGTGGGCGGCGATGAAGTCGGCCGCGCGTTCCTCCGCGTCGCCGCCGATCTCGCCGATGAGGACGATCAGCTCGGTGTCGGGATCGGCTTCGAAGGCGGTGAGGCAGTCGATGTGGCTGGTGCCGATGACCGGATCGCCACCGATGCCGACGCAGGTCGAGAAGCCGGTGCCGCGGAGTTCGTGCATGAGCTGGTACGTGAGGGTGCCCGACTTGGACACCAGGCCGATGGGGCCGGGCTGCGGGGCGATGTCGGCGGGGATGATGCCCGCGTTGGACTGGCCGGGGGTGATCAGGCCGGGGCAGTTCGGGCCGATGACACGGGTGCCGCGGCGGCGGGCATGGTGCTGGAAGGCGACCGCGTCGTGTACGGGGATGCCCTCGGTGATGAGTACGGCCAGGCCGATGCCCGCGTCGGCGGCCTCGGTGACGGCCGCCTTGGCGAACGCCGGCGGCACGAAGATCACGGACACGTCCGCGCCCGTACGGTCGACTGCTTCGCGCACGGTCCCGAAAACGGGCACGGCCCGGTCGTCCAGCTCGACCACGCGGCCCGCCTTGCGCGGGTTCACCCCGCCGACGATCTCGGTGCCGGCGGCGGACATGCGGCGGGTGTGCTTCATGCCTTCCGCGCCGGTCATGCCCTGGACGATGACCTTGCTGTCCTTGGTGAGGAAGATTGCCATGAGTACGCGCCTCCTTGGGGGCGTCAGTACGGGGGCGTTAGTACGGGGGCGACGGTACGAGGGCGTCAGTACGCCGCATTCCGCAGGCGGGGCCTCAGCCCCCAACGCCCCCCGCCAGCTCCGCCGCCCGTTCCGCCGCGGCGTCCATCGTGTCCGCGCGGTGCAGGAGCGGATGGGGGTACTCGTCCAGTACCGCTCGGCCGCGTTCGGCGTTGTTGCCGTCGAGGCGTACGACCAGGGGTTTGGTCAGGCGTACGCGTTCCAGGGCCGCGACGATGCCGTGCGCGACCGCGTCGCAGGCGGTGATGCCGCCGAAGACGTTCACCAGGACCGAGCGCACGGCCGGGTCGGCCAGTACGACGGTTAATCCATCCGTCATGACCTGGGCCGATGCGCCGCCGCCGATGTCGAGGAAGTTCGCCGGGCGCGCGCCGCAGCCGGCGACCACGTCGAGTGTGGACATCACCAGTCCGGCGCCGTTGCCGATGACGCCGACCTCGCCGTCGAGCTTGACGTAGTTCAGGCCCTTGGCGGCAGCCGAGCGTTCGAGCGCGTCCGTCGAAGACTCCCCGGCTGCCCCGAGCGCGGCTGCCCCGAGCGCGACGCCCTCGGGATGCCCTTCCCTGTACTCCTCCCCGTACTCCTCCCCGCGCCCCTCCCCCATGCCCCAACGTGCCTGCCGGTAGCGCGCGTTGTCGTCCAGTGTTACCTTGCCGTCCAGGGCCATGATCAGCCCGTCGGCCGTCCGCACCAGCGGATTGACCTCGACGAGGAGGGCGTCCTCGGCGACCATGACCTGCCACAGGGCGCGCAGGGTCGGTACGACGTCGGGCGGCAGGTGTACCGCATCCGCGATCCGGCGGGCGAGCGCCTCCGTCACACCCTCCCCCGGGTCGATGGGTATGCGGGCCACCGCGTCCGGGCGTGCGGCGGCGACGTCCTCGATCTCCATGCCACCCTCGGCGGACGCGATGGCCAGGAACGTTCCGCCGGCCCGGTCGAGGACGTACGAGATGTAGAACTCCGAGGCCACATCCACCGGTTGGGCCAGCATTACCGCCCGTGCCACATGCCCCTTGATGTTCATTCCGAGGATCTGGCGCGCCGTCAGCTCGGCGGCGGCCGGGTCCGCGGCCATCTTCACGCCGCCCGCCTTGCCCCGGCCGCCCGTCCTGACCTGGGCCTTGACGACCACTCGGCCGCCGAGGCGGGCGGCGGCAGCGCGGGCCTCGGGGGCGCTGCGGGCCACCTCGGCCGGGGGCACCAACACGCCGTAGGAGTCGAAGAGTTCTCGTGCTTGGTGTTCGAACAGGTCCATGCCCGCTCCTTGTGTCGATCGAAGGATCGATCTCTGCACGCCCCCTGGACATCGATCAGCCGATGCGGGATAACAAGGTTCATACAGTATTCGTCGACTGTATGCAATCGACCGGCCAATGACCGAACCTGCCTCCCCGGGACCGGTCTTGGAGCAGTTCGGCCCGGTCGCCGACCCTACGAAGGGACGCGTTTCACATGCCCGACGACAACCAGGACCCCCAGGGCACTCAGGACCTCATCTCCGGCGGGCACTTGGTCGCCAAGGCGCTCAAGGCGGAGGGCGTCGACGTCATCTACACGCTCTGCGGCGGCCACATCATCGACATCTACGACGGCTGCGTGGACGAGGGCATCGACGTCGTCGACGTACGGCACGAGCAGGTCGCGGCGCACGCCGCTGACGGTTACGCGCGGATCACCGGCAAGCCCGGATGTGCCGTGGTCACCGCCGGACCCGGTACGACCGACGCGGTCACCGGCGTCGCGAACGCCTTCCGCGCCGAGTCGCCGATGCTCCTGATCGGCGGGCAGGGCGCCCATACGCAGCACAAGATGGGGTCGCTGCAGGACCTGCCGCACGTGGACATGATGGCGCCGATCACCAAGTTCGCCGCCACCGTGCCGGACACGGCGCGCGCCGCCGACATGGTGTCGATGGCGTTCCGGGAGTGCTTCCACGGCGCGCCCGGGCCGTCCTTCCTGGAGATCCCGCGCGATGTGCTGGACGCGAAGGTGCCGCGTGAGAAGGCCCGGGTGCCGAAGGCCGGGCAGTATCGTGCCTCCACGCGTACGGCGGGTGATCCGGAAGCCGTCGAGCGGCTGGCCGATCTGCTGGCGCACGCGGAGAAGCCGGCGATCCTGCTGGGCAGCCAGGTGTGGACGACGCGCGGCACCGCCGCCGCTGTGGAGCTCGTACGGACGCTGAACGTACCGGCGTACATGAACGGCGCGGGGCGCGGCACGCTGCCGCCCGGCGATCCGCACCACTTCCAGCTCTCCCGGCGGTATGCGTTCGCCAACGCGGATCTGATCGTGATCGTCGGCACGCCTTTCGACTTCCGTATGGGGTATGGGAAGCGTCTGTCGCCCGATGCCACCGTCGTCCAGATTGATCTGGACTACCGGACCGTGGGGAAGAACCGCGACGTCGATCTGGGGATCGTGGGGGACGCCGGGCTCGTGCTGTCGGCCGTCACGCAGGCCGCGTCGGGGCGGCTGAACGGCGGGGCGAGCAAGCGGAAGGAGTGGATCGAGGAGCTGCGGACGGCGGAGCGTACGGCGTTGGAGAAGCGGCTTCCGCAGTTGCGGTCGGACGCCGATCCGATCCATCCGTACCGGCTCGTGAGCGAGATCAACGACTTTCTGACGGAGGACTCGATCTACATCGGGGACGGGGGCGACATCGTCACCTTCTCCGGGCAGGTCGTGCAGCCGAAGTCGCCGGGGCACTGGATGGACCCGGGGCCGCTGGGGACGCTCGGCGTCGGCGTGCCGTTCGTCATGGCGGCGAAGAAAGCGCGGCCGGACAAGGAGGTCGTGGCGCTCTTCGGGGACGGCGCGTTCTCGCTGACGGGGTGGGACTTCGAGACGCTCGTCCGCTTCGACCTGCCGTTCGTCGGGATCGTCGGCAACAACTCCTCGATGAACCAGATCCGTTACGGGCAGCGCGCCAAGTACGGGGACGCGCGGGAGCGGGTCGGCAACACCCTCGGGGACGTGCCGTACGACCAGTTCGCGCGGATGCTCGGCGGTTACGGCGAGGAGGTGCGCGACCCGGCGGACATCGGGCCGGCGCTGCAACGCGCCCGGGAGTCCGGCAAGCCGTCGCTGATCAACGTCTGGGTCGACCCCGACGCGTACGCCCCCGGAACCATGAACCAGACGATGTACAAGTGAGGTGACCGCGCGGTGACAAGTCACGGTGGAACCAAGGCACTTGAAGGCATTCGCGTCCTCGACATGACGCATGTGCAGTCCGGCCCGTCCGCCACGCAGCTGCTCGCCTGGCTGGGTGCCGACGTGGTCAAGCTGGAGGCGCCGAGCGGCGACATCACCCGCCGGCAGCTGCGCGACCTGCCCGACGTCGACTCCCTCTACTTCACGATGCTCAACTGCAACAAGCGGAGCATCACGCTCAACACGAAGACGGAGCGCGGCAAGGAGATCCTGACCGAGCTGATCCGGCGCTCCGATGTGATGGTGGAGAACTTCGGGCCGGGCGCGGTGGACCGTATGGGGTTTACCTGGGACCGCATACAGGAGATCAATCCGCGGATCGTCTACGCCTCCATCAAGGGGTTCGGTGAGGGCCCGTACACCAATTTCAAGGCGTACGAGGTGGTCGCCCAGGCCATGGGCGGGTCGATGTCGACCACGGGCTTCGAGGACGGCCCGCCGCTCGCCACCGGCGCCCAGATAGGCGACTCCGGGACCGGGATCCACGCCGTCGCGGGGATTCTCGCCGCCCTCTTCCAGCGGGAGAACACCGGTCGCGGGCAACGCGTGAACGTGGCGATGCAGCACGCCGTACTGAACCTGTGCCGGGTGAAGCTGCGCGACCAGCAGCGCCTCGCGCTCGGGCCGCTCGCCGAGTATCCGAACGAGGACTTCGGGGACGAAGTGCCGCGCTCCGGGAACGCCTCCGGCGGCGGGCAGCCCGGGTGGGCCGTCAAGTGCGCGCCGGGCGGGCCGAACGACTACGTGTACGTCATCGTGCAGCCCGTGGGCTGGCGGCCGGTCACCGAGCTGATCGGCCGCCCTGAACTCGCCGACGATCCCGACTGGGCGACTCCCGAGGTACGCCTTCCCAAGCTCGGGAAGATGTTCCAGCTGATCGAGGAGTGGTCCTCGACGCTGCCCAAGTGGGACGTCCTGGAGCGGCTGAACGCCCACAACATCCCGTGCGGTCCGATCCTGTCCACCAAGGAGATCATCGAGGACGCCTCGCTGGTCGCCAACGAGATGGTCGTCGAAGTCCCGCACCCCGAGCGCGGCACCTTCACCACCGTCGGCTCGCCCCTGAAGCTGTCCGACTCCCCTGTCGACGTCGAGCGCTCACCGCTGCTCGGCGAGCACAACGAAGCGGTGTACGTCGGCGAACTGGGGCTGGGCGACGAGGAAGTGGCACTGCTCAAGGCGAACGGAGTGATCTGACCGATGGCGCAGGACACGACGACAGAGGCGGCGGCCACAGGCGGTGCCGCGCCCGCGTACGACAAGGACGCGGTGCGGGCCGTGCTGCAGGCCGCGCGCTCCGAGGGGCGGACCGCGCTCACCGCTCCCGAAGGCAAGCTGCTCACGGACGCGTACGGGATTCCGACGCCGGCCGAGGGGCTGGCGGAGTGCGCGGACGACGCGGTCGCGCTGGCGGACCGGATCGGCTTCCCCGTGGCACTCAAGATCGTCTCGCCGGACATCCTGCACAAGACGGATGCGGGCGGGGTGCGGGTGGGCCTGAACTCCGCGGCGGAGGTGCGCGGCGCCTTCACGGCGATCGTGAGCAACGCCCGGGCGTACGCCCCGGCGGCCCGGATCAGCGGCGTGCAGGTGCAGCAGATGGTGCCCGAGGGCGGTCAGGAGGTGATCGTCGGGGCGGTCACCGATCCGACCTTCGGGAAGGTCGTGGCCTTCGGGCTGGGCGGGGTGCTCGTGGAGGTGCTGAAGGACGTCACCTTCCGGCTGGCGCCCGCCTCGCACGCGGACGCGGAGTCGATGCTGGACGGCATCCGGGCGGCGGAGGTGCTGCGTGGCGTACGGGGCCGCCCGGCCGTGGACCGCGCGGCGCTCGCCGACCTGATCGTACGGGCCTCCCGGCTGGCCGCTGACTTCCCGGAGATCGCGGAGGTCGACCTCAATCCGGTGTTCGCCTCGGCGGACGGGGTGGTCGCCGCCGATGTGCGCGTACTGCTCAGCGAAGGTCCCGCCAAGGAGCGCCGGCGCTACTCGCGCGAGGAGATCCTGGGCGCGATGCGGCGGCTGATGCGGCCGCGGTCCGCCGCGGTCATCGGCGCGTCCGGCGAGCCGGGGAAGATCGGCAACTCGGTGATGCGCAACCTCATCGACGGCGGCTTCCCCGGGGACATTTACCCGGTGAACCCCAAGGCCGATGACATCCTCGGCCGCAAGGCGTACAAGACAGTGATGGATGTGCCGGGAGAGGTGGATGTGGCGGTCTTCGCCATACCCGCGAAGTTCGTGCCCGCGGCCCTGGAGGAGGTCGGCCGCAAGGGGATACCGAACGCCGTGCTGATCCCGTCGGGCTTCGCGGAGACCGGCGAGCACGCGCTGCAGGAGCGGATCGTGGCGATCGGCGAGGAGTACGGCGTACGCCTGCTGGGGCCGAACATCTACGGCTACTACTCCACCTGGCAGGATCTGTGCGCGACCTTCTGCACCCCGTACGACGTGAAGGGGTCCGTCGCGCTGACCTCGCAGTCCGGTGGCATCGGCATGGCGATACTGGGCTTCGCCCGGTCCACGAAGACCGGTGTCTCGGCGATCGTCGGGCTCGGCAACAAGTCGGACGTGGACGAGGACGACCTGCTCACCTACTTCGGCGAGGACGAGAACACCAAGTGCATCGCGATGCACCTGGAGGACCTCAAGGACGGCCGTGCCTTCGTCGAGGCGGCGCGGGAGACCGTGCGCAAGAAGCCGATCGTGGTGCTCAAGGCGGGGCGTACGAGCGCGGGGGCGCGGGCCGCGGGCTCGCACACCGGCGCGCTGGCCGGCGACGACGCGGTGTACGACGACATCCTGCGGCAGGCGGGCGTCATCCGGGCCCCGGGCCTGAACGACATGCTCGAGTACGCGCGAGCGCTGCCCGTGCTGCCCACGCCGCAGGGTGACAACGTCGTCATCATCACCGGCGCCGGCGGCTCCGGGGTGCTGCTCTCCGACGCGATCGTGGACAACGGGCTGTCGCTGATGGAGATCCCGGGCGACCTGGACGCGGCCTTCCGGCGCTTCATCCCGCCCTTCGGCGCGGCGGGCAACCCCGTGGACATCACCGGCGGCGAGCCTCCGTCGACCTATGAGGCGACGATCCGGCTGGGCATGGAGGACCCGCGCATCCACGCGCTGGTGCTGGGTTACTGGCATACGATCGTCACCCCTCCCATGGTCTTTGCCGAGCTAACGGCCCGCGTCGTCGCGGAGTTCCGCGACCGGGGCATCGAAAAGCCGGTGGTGGCGTCGCTCGCCGGAGACACCGAGGTCGAGGAAGCCTGCGCGTACCTCTTCGAGCGCGGGGTGGTCGCGTACCCGTACACCACCGAGCGCCCGGTCGCGGTGCTCGGCGCGAAGTACCGCTGGGCACGGGCGGCGGGGCTGCTGGGAGGCGCGTCATGACGTGACCCGGTGGTGCGAGTCCCGCGAGCACGAAGAGAACCGGACAGGGGGCGCTGGCCAGGCTTCTTCGACGCAAGGGGTTCGACATGACAACAACCGATGCCCCAGCGGGTGCCCCGTACCGGGAGGTGCGGGACCGCAACGGACGGGTGTACCGGATCGGCGAGCGCGACCGGGACATCCTGGGCCGGCCCCGCTGGACGATGGTGCTCCTCCCGTGGGTCGGCATGATGGGCATCAGCTCGTCGGAATACGCCTTCACCTCGGCCGAGGACACCCTGCACGACGCGCATCTGTGGAGCAGCGGGCACATCTTCTGGCTGCTGGGTGTGTGGGTGTTCTTCCAGGCGGCGGTGGCGTTCCCGGCGGGGAAGCTGCGCGAGAGCGGCCGGCTGCCGGCCCGTAACGCCATGATGCTGGGCGCCGTGGGGACGTTTCTGGGGTACCTCTCCCTGGCGTACGCCCCGCACGTCGTCGTCGCGTACATCGGCTTCGGCGCGTTCAGCGGGACGGGCGCCGGGCTGGTCTACGCGACCTGCGTGAACATGGTCGGCAAGTGGTATCCGGAGCGCAAGGGCGGCAAGACGGGCCTGGTCAACGGCGGTTTTGCGTACGGCTCCGTGCCATTCGTCTTCCTCTTCACCGCCTATCTGGACCTCAGCAACTACCAAGTGGTGCTGGTCTCCGTCGGCGCGGTGCTGCTGGTGATCGTGGCGAGCGCCGGGTGGTTCTTCAAGGACCCGCCGAAGAACTGGTGGCCGGAGCACGTCGACCCGCTGTCGGTCTCCGACGACCCGCGGATCCGGCGAGCGCTCGCGAAGAACCCGCCGGCGGTCAAGCAGTACACGCCCGCCGAGGCGGCCCGCACGCCCGCCCTGTGGATGATGTGGTTCTGCCTGCTCTGTACGGCCGGCATCAACATCTTCGGCATCGCCTTCCAGGTGCCCTTCGGGAAGGACATGGGCTTCGCGGGCGGCATCGTGGCCACCGCGATGTCCCTGAAGGCGATCGTCAACGGCACCGGGCGCGGCGTCATCGGCTGGATCTCCGACCGGTACGGGCGGCGCAACACGCTCATCTTCGTGTGCCTGGTGCTGGGCAGCGCGCAGATCGGCGTGCTCGTCTCGGGGACGCTGCAGAGCCTGCCCTTCTTCTTGATCTGTTCGATGGTCTCCGGATTCGGCGGCGGCGCGATCTTCCCGCTGTTCGCCGCGATGACCGCCGACTTCTTCGGTGAGAACAACAACGCCACGAACTACGGGATGGTCTACAGCTCCAAGCTCGTCTCCGGGCTGGTCGGCTCGGGCCTGGGCGCGGTCGTGGTGGGTGCCTGGGACTACCGGGGCGCCTTCGTGCTCGCCGGCGGCATCGGCTTCTTCTCGGCCGTGCTGGCCGTGTTCCTGCGCCAGCCGGGCCGGCCGGCCGTGCGCGCCATCCAGCCCAATCCGCGTCCGATCAGCAGGGAGGCGATGTGAGATGACCGCAGAGGACATCACGGCCCCGAGAGCGGGCCGGGTACGTGACCTCACCGACGCGCAGGGCCGGGTCTACCGGGTCGGTGTCACGGACCGGGAGATCCTGGGCTATCCGCGCTGGACCATGGTGCTGCTGCCTTGGGTGGCCATGATGGGCATCAGCGTGTTCGAGTACGCCTACGGGGCCGCCGAATCGACGCTCTCCGAGGCGCACCACTGGAGCCACACCGGAACGTTCTGGGTGCTGAGCGTGTGGGTCTTCTTCCAGGCGACGGTGGCCTTCCCGGCCGGCCGGCTGCGCGAGAAGGGCGTACTGACCAGCCGGGCGGCGATGCTGGCCGGCTCGGGCCTGGCGCTGCTGGGCTTCGTGAGCCTCGCGCACGCGCCGTCCCTGTGGTGGGCGATCGTCGGCTTCGGTGTGCTCGGCGGTACCGGCTCCGGCCTGGTGTACGCGACGTGCATCAATACGGTCGGGAAGTGGTATCCGGAGCGGCGGGGCGGCAAGACGGGTTTCGTCAACGGCGGCTTCGCCTACGGTGCGGTGCCGTTCATCTTCCTCTTCTCGTACGGCTTCGATGCCGGGAACTACCGCGGGGTGCTGGACCTGGTGGGCCTGTACGTGCTGCTGGTGACGGCGGTGGCGGGGATGTTCTTCAAGGACCCGCCGAAGAACTGGTGGCCGGATCACGTCGACCCGCTCGCGCGTCCCCGTACGGGGCGGACGGCGCAGGCGCTGCGCAAGAACCCGCCGGCAGCGGGTCAGTTCACGCCCCGCGAGGCGGTGCGTACCAAGATGCTGCCCCTGATGTGGGCGTGCCTGCTGTGCACCGCGGGTGTGTCGATCTTCGGCATCTCCTTCCAGGTGCCGTTCGCCAAGGACGTCGGCTTCGGCCCACTGGTCGCGGCGTCCTCCATGGGCATCATGTCGGTGGTCAACGGCACCGGGCGCGGCGTCGTGGGCTGGCTCTCGGACCGCCTCGGGCGGCGACTGACGCTGACCTACGTGTGCCTCGTCCTCGGGCTCGCGCAGTTCGGCGTCCTGTGGGCGGGCGAGAGCGCCAACCAGCCGCTGTTCCTGGTCTTCGCCTTCGTGTCCGGCTTCGGCGGCGGCGCGTTCTTCCCGCTCTTCGCCGCCCTCGTACCGGACTACTTCGGCGAGAACAACAACGCCTCCAACTACGGCCTGGTCTACAGCTCGAAGCTGGTCTCCGGGCTGCTGGGCGGCGGCCTGGGCGCCGCGGTGGTGGCCGCCTGGGGCTACGACGGCGCGTACGCCACAGCGGGCTGTGTGGGGCTGCTGGCGGCCGTGCTGTCGCTGTTCCTGAAGCGGCCGGCGGAACGGGCGGGGGTGGCGGGCTGACCCCGTAGGGCGGGGCGCGGCACGGCGGCTGTCAGCCGCCGTGCGCCGCGTCCCCTCCCGCGTTCTGCGCGATCGCTTTGTGGTGCCGGACGACCTCTTCGATGATGAAGTTGAGGAACTTCTCGGCGAATGCCGGATCGAGTTTGGCGTCCTCGGCGAGCCGGCGCAGCCGGTCGATCTGCGTGGCCTCACGGGCCGGGTCGGCGGGCGGCAGGCTGTGCCGGGCCTTGAGCTCGCCGACCTGCTGCGTGCACTTGAAGCGCTCGGCGAGCAGGTGCACCAGGGCGGCGTCGAGGTTGTCGATGGAGCCGCGCAGGTACAGCAGCCGCTCCCGCGCCGCCTCGTCCGATACGGAGGCCGCGTCGGAGCGCGGTTCTCCGCCGGCCGTGGTCGGCGCGGCGGGCGTCCACTCGCTCATGTGGTGTCGCCAATCTGGGTCGGGTAGTGCGTGATCGTGGGGCACATTACCCGGCCCGGACGAGGAGCACGTAAGGGACGGAACCGCCGTCTCACGGAGTGGTTGCCTCAGGCGGCGGCCGGCCGTCCTGCGCCGGAGTCGTGGCTATCCCCGCAGGTGGCGGAGGTGGGACGCGGAGCGGCGGGCCGTGGTGAGGGAGCCGGCGGGGTTGGCGGCGGGGTCGACGGCGTCGTCTCGTTCAACGATCCAGTTGTGGTACTTGCGGTTGGGCAGGCGGCCCACGCGGCTCAGGAAGTGCCGGTAGTCGATGTCGCCGTCGCCCACGTCCACCATGTGGTAGCCGTCGCGTGCCGCCTCGTCGTGCTCGCCGTCCTTGACGTGGAAGAGCGGGTAGCGGGCGGGGTCGGCGAGGACGTAGTCGAGCGGTTCGAAGGGCGCGGGCGTGCCGTCGGGCCGCTTGGAGAAGCGGTACTGGGCGACATAAGCCCAATAGATGTCCATTTCGAGACGCACGAGGCTGGAGTCGGTCTCGGCCAGGAGGACGTCGTAGAGCCGCACCTTCGGGTTGTCCGTGGCGAAGGCGAACTCGTCCGCGTGATTGTGCTGGTAGAAGTGCATGCCGCGGGCCTTGGCCGCCGCCCCGTAGGCGTTGAAGTCCGCGGCCGCGCGCTTCCAGCCGTCGACGGTGTTCCCGTAGCGGTTGGGCCCGGAGGCGGTGCCCACGTACGGCAGGCCGAGGGCCTGGGCGTCGTCGAGCACCTTGGTGAGGTTGGTGGCGAAGGTGTACGCCTTCGGGTCGGACGAGTAGTAGCCGACGTGGCTGCCGATGCCGCGCAGCCCGTTGTCCTTCATGAGGCGCTTGAGCTGCGCCAGGGTGATGGCGCCGGCCGAGCCCTGGGTGTAGCCCGCGAACTCCACCTCGTCGTATCCGTAGCGGGCCAGCTCTTCGAAGACTCTGGCGAAGCCGACGGAGGCCGTCTGGTCGCGGAGCGTGTAGAGCTGGATGCCGAGGCGGCCCGGCGGAACGACGGGGCGGTGGCCGTCGGCCGTGGCGGGGCCGGTGCGCGGGCCGGACTGGGCGGCCTGG